>JAITXS010000104.1 GCA_031284645.1 Spirochaetaceae bacterium
CCCTGTGTTTTATCGCCGTGTATATCTGTATACCGCCCACCGTATTCATAAGGGATGTTTCGTCGAATTTAACTGAAATTTGATAAACCGGCAGACCGCCGCCCGCGTCTGTCAATTCACGGGCTTCATCTTCGGACAGTACACTCACACTTTTTACATCCCCGCCGCTTGCCGCTTGAGCTGATACAGCTGCGGGTTTTGCCTGAACGGGGGCCGGTGGCTTCGCAGAAACCTTGGCTCCGCCCTTTTCCGGTAAAAGCGAGTGAAGTTTCCCTTCAATTTCAGAGGTATCGCTTTTATAGACATCCCCCTCCATCCGCTTTCCAAGCATCTCTTTGACAATGTCAATCGCGGATAACAGAATATCCACGACATCCTCTGTCACTGTCAACTTGTCCGAACGAATCGCGTCCAACACATCCTCAACAAGATGTGTAAAGTGGGCAAGTTCCTCCATTTCTACTGTCGCTGCTCCGCCTTTTAGGGTATGAGCCGCGCGGAAAATTTCATCCACCGCATCCCGATTGCCGCTGTCGTTTTCGAGCGACAATATATTCTGCTCCAACGTATCTACCTGCATTTGGGCTTCGCTGAAGAAATCTTTGAGAAGTTCCTCGTTATTGGGGTCTAAATAATCACTCATTATCTCTTATTTTCGGCAAAAAACAGATTTTCGTCAAGTGACCTTCAGTTATTCACTTTTGCCGCTCGTTCAGGAAGCAGAACTGTTCCGAACGGCATGAGGGTTTGCATTGAGAGCTTCTTTGCCCGATTATCGGTTCTATTACCGGCCCGCGGACTGAAGCGTTTCCGTGTCTGCGCTTTAAAGCGATGTTCAAAACACCGCGTCCCGCAGAAATACTGTAGGTCGGTATAGAATTCGTTGCTCGGCGAGGCGGGATAGACTCTATTTTCCCACACAGAACCGGCTGAACATCGATTCCAGAATATCATCAGTGGAGACTTCGCCGGTGATCATGCCCAGAGCGTCCAGCGCTTCCCGTAAAAGCGGGGCTATAAGATCAAGCATCTCTCCCCGGTCGGCCATATCGCATACGGAACGCAGGGATGTCCGCGCGCTGTCTATAAGATTTTTTTGCCTGTCCGTGCCTATCCCGCTTTGCCGCCCCTCATATCGTCCGTAAAGTTCACCAAGAATGGACGTGATCTTTGAACAGAGCGTTTTGAGCCCCTCCCCGGTTTTTGCGGAAATTCCCAAAAAATCCCCCTGCGGTGCGGGGGGCGCGATATCAGACTTATTCCAGATAAAAATCAGCCGCTTTGTGTCCTGAAATTCGTTTACCGGAATGTCTTCCTCGTGAAAATCAGTTCCATCAAGCATATAAAGTACGAGATCAGCGGATTTGAGCAAGGCACGGCTGCGATCAATGCCGATTTTTTCAATCACATCGGGGCTTTCGCGTAATCCTGCCGTGTCTATAAAACGAATCGGAATCCCGTCAAGCGAAATCCAACCCTCAATCCAATCTCGTGTTGTACCGGGAATATCAGTAACAATTGAGCGATCCTCCTTGATCAGCAGATTAAAAAGGCTTGATTTTCCGGCATTTGGCTTTCCCGCGATGACAACAATCACTCCGTCACGGCAAATTTTCTCGTAAGAATAATGGTCGGCCAAAACATCAAGTCGGCGCAAGGCGCTCTCGACAAAGAGACGACCGGGCAGGGCATTGTCATCATCTCCTACTCCATCAAGCTCGGAATAATCAAGATTCAATTCAGTTTCGGCAAGGGAGCTCATAATGTCGTTTTTTATTCCCTTGATCTCGGTTTCAAGAGTGCCGGATAAACGTTCAAGCGCATGATTTAAACCTGCATCGCTTTTTGCCCCGACAATTTCCATAACTGATTCCGCCCGGGTAAGATCGAGCTTGCCGTTAAGAAAAGCGCGGAAGGTAAACTCACCGGGCAGGGCGGCGCGGAAACCGGATGCAAGGAGTGCCTCCATAATGACGCGTACGGTCTGAAATCCCCCGTGGCAGCAAATATCCGCGCTTTCTTCGCCGGTATAACTGTGCGGTGAACGGAATACCGACACCAACACCTCATCAAGACGCCGCTTTGACGGGTCACTACTTAATATCCAACCATAAACGATGGTATTCCCCTGTGCCTCAAGCAGAGCCTTGGGGCGTGAAAAAAGCTTTGCAAGCAGCGCAAGGGAACCTTTACCCGAAAGTCGCACAAGGGAGAGCGCGCAAAACGCAGGCGGGCCGGCTAAAGCGGCAATCGGCGACTCATCACCATATTGTGCTTTTTGATCACTCATCGTTTCTTTTTTAAATCCCGGAATGATTTTCGTATTTTTTCCGCAAAACGGAACAGAACGTAGATAAAGGGCTTGTAAGGATAGTCAAAACTTCCCGGACGATGAATAATAAGACCGCCGAATCCTGTTTTAAAACGATAAAGTCCGGCCATAGGATGAGCCGGATTATCGTCCGGCGGAATCCCGAAAAGATCGTATTCTTTACACCCTGCGTTCTTTGCGTCTTGCATGGCCTGCCATTGCAGCGCATAAGGGGCCATCATGTTTCTATACTGATTTGACGAAGCGCCGTAAAGATAGGTGCCGGTATCCCCGAAAAACAAAGTGATAATACCGGCAATGGCTTTGTTTTCATATTCAGCAAGATAAAGCCGCAGATCGGGTTTTTGAGCCGGAGGATTATTCATCTTTGCATAATCTGCGGCAAGGGCAAAGAGTTTTTTATAATATTGAATACCATGCAGGGCTATGCCGTCCCGCGCTGCGGTTTCACGGAACAACTCATAAAAAGTCTCGATTCCTGCTTCATCCGCCCGCTTGATCACAAGCTTCTTTCCCCCCAGTCTGATATTGTAACGCCACTTGCTTTTCATTTGAG
>JAITXS010000136.1 GCA_031284645.1 Spirochaetaceae bacterium
TCCCATTTTTCCTTTGGGGCTTTCTCCGTTACAAAGGCGGGGGAGGTAAAAATAAAGCGTAGTTCATCAACAGTATCAAGCTGTTTTTTCAATACTTGATAGGCATAAATAGAAAAACAGGCGGCGGCTATCGAAAGGCGGCTGCCTGGTTCGATTGTCACGGCCAAGTCATCTTTAACTGTCTTGTTGATGTTATCGAAAACGTGCATTATTTTGTCTTGCGCTCCTTTTATGTGACATAGCAACCGGTCGATCCGCTGGAAAAATCTTTGGGCAGGGCAATGGTTGTGCACCATTCCTTTCCTTCGCTGTCTTTAATGGTAATTTGAAGAAATTTGGGGGCTTTTGGGTCTCTTTTGGCTGATTCCAGCATCAAAGTTTCCTTAACATGCGTATATTATATATAGTAACATTGAACAAACGCGCGCGGGAAGGGTGCCTTGCCATTGCCGGATTCCGGTACAAAATCGCGGGAAAAATCGTAAAAACGAAGGCCGTGAGGGCGCATTGGGGGGATGAAAACTCGCTGCATTATGTGCTTGATGCGGCCTTTGAGGAGGATGATTGCCGGAAAAAATCGGAGAGCGGCCCCAAGATGAACCCCTCTTGACAATTTTTTTTTATCACGATAGTCTTAAAATATAAATAATCCCCTGTAGCTCAGCTGGCAGAGCAAGTGGCTGTTAACCACTGGGTCCGTGGTTCAAATCCGCGCGGGGGAGCTAAAAGGCCGTCCTTCGAGACGGCCTAATTTTTTATATAATAAGGAATTAACGTCTAAGACACTTTTCGGCGCAACCCTTGATCGTACCGCCCCCCTCAGAATTATCTGTGTAAAAACAGGAAAATTCACGACACCCAAAAACTGGCGACTTTTATTCAATTATCCAAGACGGGCATACTGGTTTATGAGAGTACCCAGCATGGAATCCCCGGACTGAACCACTTTTTGATTTGCTTCGTAGGCCCTGTTTACCTCAATCATGTTAACCATCTCGACAACGGCATTGACATTAGATGCCTCGGTAAAACCTTGCAGAAGGTCGGGCCGGTTCTGCCCCATAAGAGTTTCCGGATCCCCCGCAATTTCGTTTGTCTTATAAAGATTCGATCCCTGCTTTTCAAGGAAACGCTCGTTATCAAAACCTACGATTTTTAATGTATCAAGCAAGACGGCCTCACCCCATGTATTATCCTCTCGGGAAATCATCAGTGAAGGATCGTTGGCATATTCGGCGTTCACCCAGACATTCCCGTCCTTATCAACCTTAAAATTATTTTCTTTAACGTGGAGTCGGCCTTTCTCCCCTATAACAGGATAGCCCTCTTTTGTCTCAAGAAAACCTTCTTTCCCCAGTTGAAACGCGCCATTTCGGGTATAGCGCTCACCGTACGGAGTCTCAATGGTAAAAAATCCCTCTCCGTTCAGCATCATATCAAGGTCACTGCCGGACTCTTTCGGCGCTCCCTGTTGGAAATCCGTGTAAAGCTCGTTAAACTCAACACCTGTCCCCAGCTTGCCGATAATGGGCGCAATGTCCGCTGATCCAAACGGTGGAATCTTATAAACCCCATCGTCATCCATACGCCTAAGGAGCAGCTCGGGGAAGGCCTTAAATGTCGTAACGTCTTTCTTATAGCCGTCTACATCCACATTGGCAAGGTTATTTGCCGTAGCATCCAGCCTCCGCTGCTGTGCCATCATTCCGCTTGCACCGGTATACCAAGTTCTAATCATACAAAAGCTCCCGTTCTTGTTTTGATTATCGGTAAATTAATGCAAAGGATAAGCGCAGAATAAAATTTGAAAAAAGATATGATCGGTCGGCAGTTTATTCGCTGGTTCTGCCGCTTGGGAGGTATCTTTTCACAACATAGCCGTCAGTCAAGTACTGCTTTGAACCAATAGGCTAAAACACGGGTATAGAGAAATCCGCAGCTGAATTTTGAGGGCTTTTCGCGTATACAGCAAGTGTAGGCCCGGAATTTCCACCCTTGGCGTAATTATATAAACTTACAAGTGAATTTTTAATGTTCATAATTTCAAAAAAACTATTTTTTATTTTTACCGGTTCAAATATTTTATATATATGACATTTTTCTTTTATGTCTTCATAAAAATCTATTTCATTACGATACCTCTCCGGCTCGGCATAAAATCTGTCATACATACTACTTGATAAGATTATGTATTTTATGTTTTTTTCTTGATAAAAATTATCCGAATGGAAAATTGTACCGGAGCCGTTAGGATAGAACGGTGTATAGCCTTCCGCCAATGCATTCTCTTGACTAATACCATTATCAGAACAATACTGCATAGAGACAACTCGGGTGTCTTTTGCCACAAAAGCAGCTGTCCTTATAATTCCTGACAAGCACAAATTTAAAAATGGTAATCCAAGTAAAACGGTATAAACGCCGACAAGATAAAGTTTTTTATATTTTATCTTTTTCATAAAAAATCCTACAATCATTATTATATGGTAGATTCCAAAAGACGCCGGTAATAACATGAAGGCATAAAAGGGCACTCCCCATCTTTCCCAATGGATTTTAAGGACAGACATCATCACAATATAAAATATTCCGGTAATAAGCGGCAACGCTTTTTTACCGTAATTTTTTATACAAAAATATATACCAATAAAAGAAAAACAAAATAAACATATCTGACTATAGGATAGATATGTTTTAAAATAAAACAATAAATTCCCGAAAAACCCTAATCCATCAGCTCCTAAATGATAGGGCCTCGCTTCAAACGTTACGGCTCTGATAACGTTTTTGTAGTCAACAACTAAAACAGGCGATAAGATAAAAATACTAAGTAAAAATGTAATTATAGCGCCAGCGCCTCGCAAAACAAGCACATTTTTATTCTTGCAATGGACAACAATGATCGTGCAGGCAATAATAAGACAAGAATAAACGGCGGGATATTTCTCAACAAAAGCTACTGCAGCTGAAACAGACATTAGGATTATATATAGAAACTTTGCATTTTCAAAATATCGTACGGAAAAATAAGCAACACACAACATAAAAAAAGTTTGAACTATTTCCGGTGTTATATAATGTGAGTGTATAATAAAAGCAGGAAATACTGCAAACAAGAACGAGGCAATCAAGGCTATTTTTATATTGAAATATTTTATAATCAAAAAGACGAGAAAAACACTTAAAGACCCAAGCAATGCGGTAAATAGCCGGGCCGCAGTATAAAAAAGTTTAATATGATCATTAAAATTTTCAGGGATGCTTGTTCCCCGACTCATGCCAAAAAATAATTTGTTTGCAACAAGAAAAATAAGACTGTTTGTTTTTATGGTAATATGATCAGGTCTGCCGTAAATTCGAGGTTCAAAAGAATGATCTTTGGCGAGATTAAAAGCCGGTTCGGTGATAAAAGGCTCGTCAGGATGGAGGATGACAGGCAGACCCCAGCTAATCCCTATCAAACGCAACGCAATGCCAATTAAAATTATTGCCGACAAAATATACTTTGTATATGAAATTTTTTCTTTAAACTCTAATCCGGGTTTTATTACCACGCTCTCTTCTGATAAATTATCTGCCGTTTTCATATTTATGCTCCTTTATACTCAATCAGTGCCGGTCTTTTAAGGCGTACCTTATTCAAAAATATTCCCCGCACAGCTGCATTTTAGCCTGAACTACGGAGAAATATTTTATGAACCGGGGGAAGTCCAACCTTTAGTAATATATTCTGTTTTTTCAAAATGAGCAATTAGCAAGTCTAGGGCTAGCAAGTCTAGGGCGTGCGCATACTCAAAAAAGGATTTGAGCTATAATCCTCTGAGGGGAAAATTTTCCGTGGGGGGATCATGAGAGAGGTACGCATAGCGCCGATAATGGCCTGGTTTTCCAGGTTAGAGGATCCGGGGGCAATGGTGAACAGGCGCTATCCACTGGAAGAGGTTATAACGATCACGATTTTAGCGGTCATGTCATTTGTCAGGGGGTGGGAAAACATAGAAGGATACGGGCAGGCAAAAGCGGGGTGGTTGAGAAAGTTTCCGAGACTGGAAAACGGGATACCGAAACATGATGTATACCGGCGGGTATTTTGCGCCCTGAAGCCTGAGGCGGTCGAAGAATGTTTTATGAACTGGGCGAGGGCGATCAAGAGGGAGTATTGTTACGATAGACGCGATGGGCTGCCAGTATGAAATAGCGGACAAGATAGTGAAGGCGAAGGCGG
>JAITXS010000157.1 GCA_031284645.1 Spirochaetaceae bacterium
TTACCTAATACCCGAAGCAAAGAGCTAAGGGCTTCGGGATGATACAGGCTTTCTGATAAGAACTATACCCTGTACCCTATTCCCCAAAACCCTAAGACAGGGTAGGGGCTTTCTGATAAGGACTATACCCTAAACCCATGACCCCAAACCCTATTTTGACCCTATACCCAATCACCCTAATTTGACCCTATACCCAAAACCCTCCGGCCTATAGTAGAATAAAAGCAATAATGAAAAAAAATCTCTTGTCCTTCTTATCGCTCTTTGTTATCGCGCTTTCGCTTTGTTTTGCAGAGAATAAAGACAGCCTTACAAGCGGGTACTATCTTAGTTTACGGGACGCGCCTGTGTACAAAGACGGCTTTACCCATTTTAATTATGTAAATCCTGATGCGCCGAAAAGAGGGCGGCTTACTTTGGCAGCTGCGGGAACCTATGATAGTTTTCACCGTTATGCGCTTCGGGGGAGCAGCGCAGCAGGTTCCGAGTATTTTTATGACAGCCTGATGACATCCTCGGGTGATGAAGTTGACGTGCTTTATCCGCTTATAGCACGCAAAGTAGAATACCCATCAGATTATTCATATTTTATTTTTGATATAGATCCTCGTGCGCAGGATAATGAAGGAAGGCCCATACACGCAGAAGATGTGGTGTTTTCATTTTATATTATTTATGAAAAAGGTGTACCTCAATTCCGCTCGTATTATAGCGGAGTAAAAGTTACGGCCCTTTCCGGCAATCGTGTGCGTTATGATATTCCGCCGGCGCTTGACGATAACGGGAACCCCCAAAAAGACATAAACGGGAACACGGTGTACAACAAAGAATTGATGATGACTCTTGCCGGAGCGCCGATATTTCCAAAACATTTTTGGGAAAGTCATGATTTTGCCGAACCGCTTATCACGCCGCCTGTCGGTACAGGCCCCTATCGGGTAAAAGAGTATAAAATGGGACAGTCCGTTACCCTGGAAAGAGTAAAAGATTATTGGGCTGCGGATCTTCCCGTGAATAAAGGCAGGTATAATTTTGAGATCATGCATTATGATTATTATCGTGATGCGAATGTCGCGTTTGAGGCGTTTAAAGCCGGGGAATATGATCTGCGCATCGAAAGCTCACCGAAAAATTGGGCAACGCAGTATACGGGAAAATGGATTAAAACCGAAGATATTATCCGCGAAGAAATACCCAATCAAATTGCACAGCCGGTGAACGCTTTTGTTTTTAATATTACGCGCCCTGTTTTTTCCGAACGCAAAACGCGGATAGCGCTTGGCTATTTTTTTGACTTTCAATGGATGAACAAGAATTTTTTTTACAACACCTATACCAGAACACGTTCGTATTTTCAGAATACCATGTACGAGGCAAAAGGACTTCCTTCTGCGGAAGAAATCAGGGCGCTGGAAGCGGTACGGGATTTAATACCTGCTGAAGTATTTACACAAGAATATAATCCGCCGGTAACGGACGGCACGGGCAATATACGGAATCAGGCACGGGAAGCGCTGTCTGTCTTTAAAGAAGCAGGCTGGGAATTAAAAAATCAAAAATTGCTGAACGCACAGGGAGAGCATTTTAGTTTTGAGTTGTTATTACGTCAGGCTGATACCGATACCGAGCGTGTTGCGATTACATTTCAAAGAAACCTTGAACGTTATGGTATTGATATGAAGATTCGATCAGTGGACGACAGTCAGTTTATTAATCGTCTGCGAAGCCGCGATTTTGATATGATATCATGGCGCTATCTTGCCAATCAAACGCCAAGTTCCGATTTAATGATTGTATGGAACACAAAACATATAGACTCCACATGGAATATCGCCGGAGTTTCCGATCCCGCAATTGATTATCTTACAACAAAGATATCGGAAAATCAGGAAGACGGGGAAAAACTTTTAGCTTTGGGCCGCGCCCTTGATCGGGTACTTACATGGAATTCGTATCTTATCCCTGAATGGAATTTACCGTCCTTCCGTATCGCGTTTAAAAATAAATTCGGCAAGCCTGCTGTCCGCCCGAAATATGATGTAGGCATTGAAACATGGTGGATTAAATAAAGATGATAGTTCTGAATATTCTTTATAACCTTATAATTTTTCCGATTGAACAAATTATAGAAGTCTCTTTTATGATGTTTAATCGTATTTTCCACACCGGCGCGGCCTCTCTTATCGGGGTAAGCCTGGCTGTCTCTATCTGTACCCTGCCGCTTTATTTTGTTGCCGATGCATGGCAAAAAATTGAGCTTGCGGTTCAAAAAAAGCTAAAACCCGGTATTGATAAAATTAACGCCGCATTTAAAGGCGATGAGCGTTATATGATGCTCTCGACATTTTACCGGCAAAATCATTATCATCCGGTATATGCAATGCGCGGCACAGCGGGTCTGCTTATACAAATTCCTTTTTTTATCGCCGCTTATCATTATCTTTCGCATCTTCCCGCCTTGCAGGGGGCCTCTTTTTTGTTTTTACATAATTTAGGCCGGGCAGACGGTCTTGTCACTATAAACGGACTTTCGATAAACATTATGCCTGTTATTATGACGGCTATTAACTGTGTGTCAGGCGTCATATACACCAAGGGTTTCCCTGCAAAAAATAAAATTCAAATATTTGCTATGGCTCTGATTTTTCTTGTGCTCCTTTATCATTCGCCGTCCGGCTTGGTATTGTACTGGACTCTGAACAATATTTTTAGTCTTTTTAAAAATATTCTGCAAAAAACGAAAAACGCAAAAAAAATAATATACAGCCTTATCGTTGTCCTTATCGCCATGTTTTGGCTTTATTTTATACCGAAGGGACTATCGCCGAAACGACTCTGCGTGCTCCTTTTATTTTCTTTACTGCTTTTTATTCCTTTGATTAAACAGTTTCTCGCATTTGTGCAAAACCAGCTGAAAAAACATATTCAGATACAAGAAACTGCGCCTGCCTGCAAGAAAACATTTTTCCTTTCGGCCATTATTCTTTTTTTACTTTCAGGACTTGTGATCCCCGGCCTCCTGATTTCATCGTCTGTTGTTGAATTTTCGTTTATTGAAAACTATACCAGCCCGCTCCCGTTTATTTTTAATGCCGGACTCGAGGCTGCCGGAATATTTTTCTTTTGGCTGCCTTGTATCTATTTATTGTTTTCAAAAAAGATACGGTATTATCTGTCGTTTTTTGTATCGCTGGCTCTCGTTATCACGCTTGCCGACATTTTTATTTTTCCGGGTGATTTCGGTTTTTTAACCAGCACTTTCCGTTTTTCCAAGTCCGACACGCTTGAATCTCAGTATACGCTGATAATCATAAGTACGCTCTGTTATATCCCTCTTACTGCGTTTTTTTCGTTTTTGCTTTTATCGCGGAGAAAAACCCTCTTCCATGCTTTTCAGATGGTGCTTGTTATCTCGCTTACTTTGCTTTCTGCGTACAATCTTATTCGTATACAAAAAGATTTTACTGCTTTAGCACTGATAAAAAAAACTCAAGGAGAGATAGCAGAAAAACCTGCGCCGGTCTATACATTATCGCAAACAGGCAAAAATGTTATTGTAGTTATGCTTGACCGAGCTATCTCCGCTTATCTGCCGTATATATTTAATGAAAAACCTGAATTGAGTGATGAGTTTAAAGGTTTTACCTATTATCCGAATTGTGTTTCTTTTGGATCACACACACGGATAGGAGCGCCCGCTTTATTCGGTTCCTATGAATACGAGCCCGCTCTTATCCAAAAAGACAGATCGTTTACGTTGAAAAAACACAACGAGGCCCTTCTTGTACTGCCGCGTCTTTTTTCGGAGAACAATTATCAGGTAACCGTTACAGATCCCTCGTTTGCTAATTACAGTTTAACGCCGGATTTGTCTATTTATGATCCTTACCCCAAGATACACGCAGAAAATATTAACGGAAAATATTCGCGCCTCTGGTTAAAAGAATACCCTGAAATAAAGATCATTTCGATTTCGGATCTGTTAAATAATCTTCTGATACGTTTTTCCATTTTTAAAATGGCGCCTACTCTTTTCAGGGTTTTTATTTACGATAAAGGCGAATGGCTTTCCGCGCAAAAAGGGTATTCCGCGCAGGAAAATACCCTGCCTGTGGAGACTGTCGACAATTGGACCAGCCTTTATTTTTTGCCTGATATAACAAAAATTACCCGTGAAAACGAAAATACTTATACGGCAATAGTAAATGATCTAACGCATAACCCTGCATTTTTTAATGCGCCGGACTATACTCCCTCGGATATTGTTACGAATAAGGGCCCGGGACCTTTTGCGGATGAAGAACACTATCATGTTAATATAGCGGCGTATATCCAACTGGGGAAATGGCTGCGGTATTTACAGGATAATAATGTATACGATAACAGCAGAATTATTATAGCATCTGATCACGGAATAGAAGTGCAGAGTCAATTTCCCCATAACATCACGCTGCCTAACGGAGATAAACTGTCCGCTTATAATTCAGTGTTACTGGTTAAAGATTTTAACGAAGAGGGGTCTTTAAAAAATGATACGCAATTTATGACTCAGGCGGATGTCCCCCTTATCGCGTTAGACGGTCTTATAAAAAACCCGAAGAACCCCTGGACAGGACAGGCATTGGAAAGCAGGAAAGAGAACGGCGTTACCATAACAAGCGTCTCCGTCTTGAAATTTTCGATTGAGCCTGACGAATGGCTCACGGTGCATGACGATATTTTTAAACCGGAAAATTGGCGTATGGTAAAACGCTAAAAATTCAAATAGGGTTTTGGGTAGAAAAGGGTATTGGGTTTAGGTCTTACCGGCAATCCTCTACCCTCTACCCTCAACCCTCTACCCTCTACCCTAAACCCTAAACCCTATTACCCTATTCTATTCATTATCAGCGCTGCTGCCGCAACGCAGGCAGTTTCCGTGCGGAGGGCTCTTTCTCCAAGAGAGAAGCTTTTAAAAGACGCCTTTTCAAACAAGCGCCGCTCTCTGTCCGACCAGCCGCGTTCACTGCCTATAGCAATGACAAAAGATTCTTCCCGGATTGGGAGCTCGGTACACGAGAGAGCACAAGGGGTGTTGTCGGCAAGGATCAAACAGGGGGCGGAAAACGGGACGCCGGATATTTGTGTGCCAAGCGGCTCTATTCTCTTTCTAAGCCATTCATCAACATTCCGGTAAAAATTGAGCAGGGGCAGACTGGTATCCCGTGACTGAACAGCACCTTCGATTAAAGCAAGCCTCGCTCCTCCATCCTCAAGGAGATTTGTGCTACGGTAGCTTTTTTCACCTAAATCCGTGCCGAAAAGGGAAATTTCAGCAAGGCCCATATTGGAAAGCTCCCGGAGTATACGACGCAGTTGAATCGGGCGGGGAAAGCCAACACCGGCATGAAGGGGAAGCCGACGCAAAGGCTGATCCGTTAATTCAAGTGAAAAAACAAGAGAGCCGTCTTGTCTCAGATGCTCTATTTTCCCCTTTCCCCGATTGCCGCCAAGGAGGCCCGCGCAGAATTCATCCCCTTCTTTTTTATGAAGGGTTTTTATCAAATGAACAGTCCGCGGATCATGTTTGGGAAGCGGGGCGTGTATTTCAGATTCTTCAAAAAGGATAATATTCATACTTATTCAGCCAGCATAATACGGGTAAAATCGGCAAGAAGCGCACGGGCGGGAGCTGTTCTTTCGGCATTTTGTTCATCAAAGACCGGAGGGGGTAAATCCGAAAAAGCAGCCTGCGCTGTCTTTATCAGTCTGCGGCCTATGCCTTCAGCTGCTTCAAGGGCACCGTCCTCTCGTAACGCGTCAATAAAGAGGCCCACTTCCGGCGCTGAAGTACCGTTTTTTTTCGCATTGATAAAACAATCCTGGACAAAAGCAAGCTTATGCAAAGAAGCAGGCGTTTTCTCCGCCTCCTTACGCAAAAAAAGCAGAACAGGGAGGCTCATCTTGCCTTCGACGACATCATCTCCGCGTTTTTTCCCGGGAATACCAACGGTAAGATTATGAACATCATCTAAAATCTGGAACCCCTGCCCGAGTTTTTCAGCTGCCGTGCCTAAGGTGTCGGCAAGCTTGGCTAAAACGGGAAGGTTCACGGCATCTCCGTTCTCCATCTTTGAGGTTTTTTCATCGTTCAGAGAGAGAGAGAGTACACCCAATTCCGCAGCAAAACGGGCAAGAACCCCGGTTTTCAAAGCGCACATGGAAAAATAATCATCAAGAGAAGGAATATAGTCGACTTTTTTATGCCAATCAATATCCATAGATTGGCCCAGATGCAGGCGGCGCATAGCAAGTGACCAGGAACGATACAGCGTGTATTTAAAAGATTCGCTTGTTTTGAGTGAATCAATGCTGATCAAGGGCAAAAAATACAAAAAACACGCACTATTGATAGCAGTATCCGTACCGTAAAGCAGATGAATCGCGGGTTTCCCCCGCCTTTGGGCAGAATCATCCTCGATATCATCGTGAAGGAGGCTTGCATTATGACACAGTTCCACCAGAGGAGAAAGGCAAAGAGCCCTATCTTTGCCTCCCAAAGCCTCACATACAAGGAGCATCAAAAGAGGCCGCCAGCGTTTGCCTCCTCTTTGAAGGAGTTCCCTGCCCGGAGATAGGAGTGCAGAGGGTGAAGAAAGGGAGATGTTTTCCCCGTTGGCAATTCCGGAAAAGACACGGGACATCCAATCCTTTGAAATCTGCTTAGGCAGTGCGTCCGTTAACACAGCCTCAATAGCAAGAAGACGTGTTTCAATTTCTTTATATTCATCAATCATTTTTAAAAGTATACACATTTTTAATCTGTTTTTCCACCGGAGGGAAGCGCCGGGGAATATTTCTGAAACGCGAATTCTCCGGTAATTCCTTTGCCTGCTTGACGTTTTGACATCTGCGGTGTTAAACTAATTACAAGCGGTGAGGGAGTAAAACCGTGCTTTCCGATAAATCATGGAGGTGATGGAATGCAAATAGGGACACAATTTTCTATCGCGCTACATATCCTGTTAAGTGTTGAATTTTTTAAAGGCAAACAAAAACTTACCAGTGATTTCTTAGCGTCCAGTGCCGGAGTAAATCCGGTTATCATCAGAAATATTATGAGTTTGCTTCGTAATGCCGGTATTATTGATGTAACACAGGGCATTGCCGGCATACAATTAAAAAGAAAGCCGGGAAAAATATCTTTGCTGGATGTATACCTTGCTATTCATCCGGTTAAAAACGGACACCTTTTTAAAATACATGAAGGGACGGAACAGAGCTGCCCAGTCGGTTCTCATATCCACGATTTATTTAGCCCGTACTTTATGAAGGCGCAAAATGCCATGGAAAATACTCTTGGGAAATTTTCACTACAAACTTTGTTACATGATCTTGATCAGATGCAGCCGAATGCAAAAAATCTTGGTTCGCTCAGCACGGAAAAAACACAGGAAACACATACAAGGGTAGTACCTTTAGATTATGAAGATGTTGGCTTAGTAGCGGTAAATTGATCTGCTAAATAGGGTTTTGGGTAATAGGGTAGGGGGTTTTGGTTTTACCAGAAAGCCCCTTATTAGGGTCTAGGGTAGAAAGGGGCATAGGGTATAGTTCTTACCAAAAAGTTACTACCCGCATCCTCATGCTCCTAATCCTTTGCTTGCGGGTAAACTTGACCCACAATTTAATATAAGATTTAATAAG
>JAITXS010000159.1 GCA_031284645.1 Spirochaetaceae bacterium
TTACCTAATACCCGAAGCAAAGAGCTAAGGGCTTCGGGATGATACAGGCTTTCTGATAAGAACTATACCCTGTACCCTATTCCCCAAAACCCTAAGACAGGGTAGGGGCTTTCTGATAAAACCTATACCCTCTACCCTTGTCCCAATTACCCCATAGAAGGGTAGTAGGGGTAGGGTACAGGATGTCTGGTAAAACCAAAACCCTAAACCCTTTCCCCAAGACCCTAATAAGGGAATTTCCGGTAAAATCTCTACCCCGCGGTGCATCATTTAGAAAAAGTACCCCTAGTATACGGGGGCCCCTATACCCGAAATCCTTTTTGTAGTAATTTTAGTTTTATGACACGGTTTATAACAAACACGAGACCCAATCGTACTGCGTTGACAGCTTGCCCGAACTGCGATTTATTTTATTATGCGGCCTTTTAAAGTTTTCTCCCCCTTTGAGCCGGCCGGTGATCAGGGCAGCGCGATAAAAACGCTTGCCGAAGGCATTTTAAAAGGTGATAAATTCCAGACCTTAAAGGGTGTTACCGGATCGGGAAAAACATTTACTATGGCAAAGATCATTGAGGCGATACAGAAACCGGCCCTGGTGATAAGTCATAATAAAACCCTCTCCGCCCAGCTTTACCGCGAGTTCAAAAGTTTTTTTCCGGATAATGCAGTTGAGTATTATGTTTCATATTACGATTACTATCAGCCGGAAGCTTATGTTGCATCAAAAGACCTCTATATCGAAAAAGACGCAGCAATAAACGAGGAAATCGAACGGCTCCGTCTTTCCGCAACACGAAGTTTAATGGAACGGGAAGATGTGATCATTATCGCAACAGTATCCTGTATTTACGGCCTTGCCACGCCTGAAATTTATAAAAAGATGACGGCTACATTTTCACGCGGAGAGACCATTGATGTTGATGTCCTTATACGGCGTTTTATCGAGCTGCAATACGAACGTAACGATGCAGTGCTTGAACGGGGACGCTTCCGCAGACGGGGCGATACCCTTGAAATTTTTCCGGCCTATCTTGAGGATGCGTACCGGGTTGATTTGGATTGGAACACGGTCT
Organism: Spirochaetaceae bacterium; assembly: GCA_031284645.1. Classification (GTDB taxonomy): domain Bacteria; phylum Spirochaetota; class Spirochaetia; order Treponematales; family Breznakiellaceae; genus JAITXS01. The sequence continues at coordinate 1,074 of JAITXS010000159.1, forward strand.
CCCGTATCAGGCGTTTTAATCCGGTATCAGGTGAAATTATCGAAGAGCTTGACCGGGCTTTGCTTTATCCGGCTAAACAATTCGTTATGCCCCGTGAATTAGTGCTTGATGCAATTCCCCGTATCGAAAATGAGTTAAAAGAACGCCTTGGCGAATTAAATCACGCGGGAAAAATAGTGGAAGCCGAACGTCTTAAAACCCGTGTTGAGTATGATATCGAAATGCTTCGTGAAATGGGCTACTGTTCCGGCATAGAAAATTATTCCGCGCCTCTTGCAGGACGGATTCCCGGGGCCCGTCCCGACACATTGATTGATTATTTCCCCGCAGACCACGTTACTTTTATTGATGAAAGCCATGTCAGCCTTCCCCAAATCGGGGCAATGTACGCCGGAGACCGCAGCAGAAAGCAGAGCCTTGTTGATTACGGCTTCCGCTTACCCTGCGCCCTGGACAATAGGCCGCTTCGTATTGATGAATTTAACATGCTGCTTGCTGAAACAGTATTTGTTTCGGCAACACCCGGTGAAACCGAGCTTAAAAAAAGCCAACGAATCGTAGAACAGTTAATCAGGCCGACCGGACTTCTTGACCCTGAAATTGAGGTACGCCCCAGCGAGGGGCAGATGGAAGATATCTATAATGAAATTGTCACGAGAGTCAAAAGAAACGAACGCTCCCTTATCCTTACCCTTACAAAAAAGATGGCTGAAGATTTAAGCGATTACCTTTCCGGCTTAGGGCTTAAAGTCCGCTATATCCATAGTGAAGTTGAAACGATTGAGCGTGTTGAGATACTCACAGCCCTGCGCCAAGGCACTTTTGATGTGCTTGTCGGTATCAATCTTTTACGCGAAGGCATTGACCTTCCTGAAGTTTCTTTTATCGCGATTCTTGACGCGGACAAAATCGGTTTCCTGCGTTCCGTTACCAGTCTTGTGCAGATTGTAGGCCGCGCGGCGCGTAATGCGGCGGGCATGGTCATTATGTATGCCGACAAGATGAGCGAGGCGATGAAAGTTGCGATTGCCGAAACAGAACGCCGCCGCGCTGTTCAAACACAATACAATATTGAGCATAATATAACACCGCGTACCGTAAAAAAAGCAATTGAAAATATCCTTGAACGCCATCTTGAAGAAGAAAAAGAACAGGCAACAAATGATATTGATATTTTAAAAAAGCCGTATAATATTTTAATACCCGCGCAGAGAAAAAAATTAATTATCGTCTTAAAAAATGAAATGACTGAACACGCAAAAAATCTTGAATTTGAAAAAGCAGCAGTTATACGGGACGAAATACAAAAATTGCAGGAATTAGGCAAAATATAGCTGCAAATCCTGTTTTGAAACAGATCCCTTTGAAGATTACTTGAAGACTCTTGCGCTACGCGCTACTATATATCTTATGAAAAAATTCAGCATGATAGTTCGTGTGTGTCCGCTTTTATTTATAGAAATCTTCCTGGTTGCCTGCGCGTCAAGCCCCACGATGGTCGGTTTTGCCCTGCCCCGTATCATTAACAGCGATGAAAAAAAGTTGGAAAAGGATCCTGCTAATGCAAAGCTGCGGCTTGAGACAGGTTCTTATTATGTTATGTACGCAAACGCCTTTGTACAGGGGCCTGCTGAAATGCTGCCTGCCTCAGAGTACCTGAAAAAAGAGCAGGAACAACAAAGAGCAAAAGAGCTATACCTTCGCGGGGTTGCCATTCTTCGCGAGGGTCTTGAGGAAAAATACCCCGGCATCAACAATTCGTATGCAGAAAAGAAACTTGATTCTTATCTGACACAGCTTGATAAGGACGATGTCCCCCTGCTTTACTGGATGGTCGCCGGCAGTCTTGCCGCATATTCGATTGATCCTATGGGAGAGATGGCATTAGGACTACGGCTTGGGGAGCTTGGTGCACTTATAAAACAAGCCTATAAGCTTGACCCTGATTTTAACAAGGGTGCGCTTGACGATTTTTTTATCCTCTATTACGGCTCTCTGCCGCCCGCTTTAGGGGGAGATAAGGACTTGGCAAAATTTCATTACGAAAGCGCTCTTAGAAAATCACAAGGCCTTTCGGCAAGCCCCTATGTCTCATGGGCACAGGCCATTGCGATTCCCGAACAAAACTACGCTTCTTTTAAAGAAAATCTTGAAAAGGCCCTTGCCGTTGACATTAGTAAAAGCCCAAGCTCCGAAGACAAACTGGCAAATAAAATCGCGCAGACAAAAGCGCGTTATCTTTTAAAAAACGCCGACTCTTTCATCATACCGGATGATGAAAATAACGGCGAAGAGGATTAAAAAAAGCACTCTTTTTTGAAGAGCGCGTCCTGGTATCGTTTCAGTTTGGGAGGGTATTGTCGTGTCGTTTCACAAACAAATCACCATCAGGGGGGGGGGCACTCAACTTGTCATGGGAGAGGGCTGTCCCGTTGCGATTCAAACAATGTGGAAAGACAAGCTCTCTGACCAGGATATCAGGGGTGAAGGCGCAAAAAAAACAATAACGCGGATAGAAAAGCTTAATCGTATGGGCTGCCGCCTGCTCCGTTTTGCTGTTCCCGACATTGAAAGCGCGGAACGTTTGGGAAAATTAGCGGCCATGACACATATGCCCCTGGTTGCCGATATTCATTTTGATTATAAAATCGCGCTCCGCTGTCTTGATTTTCCGATTGCTAAAATCAGAATTAACCCCGGTAATATCGGCTCAAAAGAAAAAGCTGCCCAAGTACTTAACAAATGCGCTGACAAGCAAGTGCCGATTCGAATCGGCGTAAACGCAGGGAGCCTTAGCGCCGATTTGCGGAACGAGGTACTCAGCGGGGCATTGTCAAAAGCCGAGGCTCTCGTACGATCCGCAGAACGTGAGCTTGATTTCTTTGATGAATGTAATTTTTCCGATGTAGTAGTCTCGATGAAGGCTTCGTCCGCACGGGAAACCATTGAAGCAAATACACTTTTCGCCTCGTCTCATCAGATCCCGCTCCATATCGGGGTAACGGAAGCCGGCCCCCTTATTGCCGGTGTGGTGCGGAATACCGCCGCGCTCTACCATCTTTTATGCCAGGGAACCGGCGATACCATACGGGTCTCGCTTTCAGATACAATGGAAAACGAAGTTATCGCCGCACGGGAAATCCTTTTGGCTGTGGACGATCATCTTGGAGAGCTATCGCCTCAAAAAGGACATACTCTGTGCGGCCCCGACAAGGCGGCGGCGCATAGAGCGCGTGAAGCTTCCGTGCGGATTATTTCCTGCCCACGCTGCGGCCGTGCCGGTTTTGATACCCACCAATTTACCGAAAAACGGCAGGATGAGCTTTACCAATTGAAAAAAAATATAAGCATCGCCATTATGGGCTGCGCCGTAAACGGCCCCGGAGAAGCGCGGGATGCTGATCTGGGCATCACCGGCGCAGGCGATAAAGTCCTCTTGTTTAAAAAAGGAACAATCACCCACAGTATTGACAGGGCCGATGCGGACAGGGCTTTTCGGGAAGCGCTTTCGGACTATGAATAGCAATCGCAATAAAAAACGTGAGCCGCTTTTACAGCTTGTTCATAATAATTTCCCCGCCGATAATGGTCAGCAAAGGATTCCATGTTGAATCAAAAACAGAAATATCAGCGTCAAAATAGGGAATAAGCCGGCCTTTTCTCCGATAGTTCATCACCTCCGCAGGATTTAATGTTGCAGCGCGTACAGCGTCAACCAGCGGAAAGCCGAAAGATATTAAATTCTTGATACCCTGCGGCATAGTAAGCGCAGAACCGGCCACAACCCCGTCTGATTTCCGGTGAAAACAACCGCCCTCAAAAACAACTTCCTCTCCGTTGGCGATAAACGGGCCCTCGATCTGAGCGGTCGGTTTTAAGCCGTCTGTTACCAGCACAATTTTATCCATCGCCTTATCTCGCAGAAGCAATTTGAATAAATCCGGGTGAACGTGGACGCCGTCAGCAATAATCTCACAGGACATCTCGTTGTGTATCAACACAGCTCCCACCGCGCCGGGATTCCGGTGATGCATTTGCCGCATCGCATTAAAAAGATGTGTCGTATGCAGAATACCCGCCTGCATACCCTCAACCATGTTTTCGTAAAAAGCATCAGTATGCCCTGCTTGGGGCACAATACCTTTTTGTATACAGGCAAGAGCAAGCTCATGCATATTCTTAAGCTCGGGAGCAAGCGTCATATTCACAATATGCCCTTGGGAAGCCTCCCAGAGACGCTCAAAAAGCGCAAGATCAACAGGGCGGATCGTCTCCGGCTTTTGAACACCCGCTTTTTCCGGTGAAATAAACGGCCCCTCAAGATGAAGACCCATAATCCGGGCCCCCCGTTCCTTTCCCATCGCGTTTATAACAGAGCGGATACAGCGGATCATCTCCCCCTCATCAGAAGGATACAGCGTCGGATTAAAAGCACTCACCCCAAGCCGCGCAAGCCCATCGGACATCGCAAGAACAGCCTCAGTATCACAATCCTCAACACCAAAGCCCCCGAAACCGTGAATATGCGTATCAATAAGACCGGGCACAATATACGCACCTTGCACATCAATAAGAAGAACCTCGGCCGAAAACTGTTTTTTCATAAACCGTTTATGATTAAAAATATCCGCGATTTTCCCCTCATTAATAAAAATCGCGCACTGTTCCATAACAGAGAACCCGTTAAGCACTGTGCCATTATACAAACAAATCGACATATTCACTCCTCAATCTATAAAGGGGGAAGCCTCCCCCTCGCTCCGAAGTCCTCGGCTCCGTTTACACTTCGCCTCCGGTCTTCTCCGCTACCCCCTCAAAGCTTACCAATTATATACAAATTTAGCGATACGCCAGCTCCCGTACTCTTTTATCGTATATTTTCGCCCATACCCCAAAGAAGGGTAGTAGGGAAGAATAGGGTCATAGGGTCTTGGGTTTAGGGTAGTAGATTCCTGATCAGAACTTCACCCCTCATCCCGAAGCAAAGAGCTAAGGGCTTCGGGACGATACAGGCTTTCTGGTAAGAACTAAACCCTCTACCCATGACCCAAAACCCTATTACCCTAGTCTACCACCTTCGTGGTTCGAAATCCGGGTCATCGGGGAGTATCTTCATGGTGTCTCCGCTTTGCTCAAGTACATAAAAACCCTGCCCTATCGCATAATTCCGTGTCTCGTCGTCGATTACCGCAGCCGCTATCGCGCCGTAGAGCTTCAGTCCCGGGTATATATTCTGTGTTTGCAGCAGGGTCATTCTTTTTGTATGACGGACTATATCATCCGTGCCAGGATGTGTTTTGACTTCGACGATCATGATATCCTC
>JAITXS010000169.1 GCA_031284645.1 Spirochaetaceae bacterium
TTTGCAGGAAAGTCAATCAGATAAGCAGGGCGATTGCATTTAAAAATTGTCCAGGGTAATTGGGTAGAGGGTAGAGGGTCTTGGTTTTATCAGAAATTCCCTATCCAAGACCCGAAGCAGGGTAAGAGGGGCGTGGGGATAGGATAGCTGATGTCTGCTATTGCTATACCCAATACCCAGAACCCCATTACCCTTCTTTAAAAGGATTTAGTCCACTTTAAACTTCGATACTTCTTTAACAAGGATATCGATATTTGATTTGTTATCGCTGCTTATGGTATGAACTCGATTAACAGCTATGGTTATGTGATCGGCGCCGGTAGACATTTCATTCATGCCGTTGGATATCTCCTGAGTTGCTCCCTCCAGATTCCTGCTCTCGGTAATAATCTGTTTACTGCCCTCAAGCATCTCCCCGGAACTGTTTTTTACCTGTTGAGTTATGGAGTTAAGCTCATTTATCACTTCCAGAATTTGCTGACTGCCCTGATCCTGTTCCTCCATAGCATTTTTGATGTTTTGCGCCTGATCCGTCACTGTTCTTACGCCGTTGTCAATAGCCTCGAATTTTTGGAGGACATTGTCTGTTGATTGGGTAATCTTGTCTATAGAATCATGTATCTTCTTGAGTACCGCGCTGATTGTTTTGGACTGCTCGCCGGAACTTTCCGCCAGCTTGCGTATCTCATCGGCGACAACAGCGAAGCCCTTTCCTGCCTCGCCTGCGTGGGCCGCCTCAATGGCGGCGTTCATTGAGAGCAGGTTCGTCTGACTGGCAATGTTTTCCATCACCGCATTAATTTCAAAGAGGCCCTCGGACTCAAGACTAATTGCCTGAATATCGCCGGATACTTCCTGTAAGCTATTGCGTCCTACTTCGGAAGCATCAGCTAGTTCCTGTATGTCTCTGCTGTTCTGTACCAGTGTGTGCGTGACGGACTGTATATTGGCGATCATCTGCTCAATGGCCGCAGAGGACTTGGTCACGCTGTTTGTCTGGGTTCCGATATACTCCGAAAGCTTGTCAATATGAGTGGTGATTTGTTCCATAGTAGCGTTGGTTTCGGTTACGCTTGCGGACTGATTGAGAATCCGTCCCCTGATAGACCCAAGATTCGCATTAATCTCGTTGATTGCAGATGCTGTCTGCGTCATATTGACGGAAAGATCGTTGCCGATATCAGAGAGAGCGGCAGTCTGATTTTTGATAGTGAGAACCAGTTTCCTGATTTTTCCAAGCGTCTGATTAAAGTACCTTGCCATATCGCCGATTTCGTCTTTGGAAGTAATCGCCACCGTTTTGGTAAGGTCTCCCTCGCCTTCGGCAATATCTTTAAGTGTATTGGTCACTTTAATGATGGGCCTGACCATGTTACCGACCACAAAGAAGACGACAAAGGCAATAATCACGATAAAGATACCCGCTATAGTGAACGCAAATGTTTTCATACGGTCAACTTCTACCATCACCGTATCGCGGGGAACATTACAGAGTATTACCCAGTTAGTTTTGGCGTTGCCAAAATTGAATGCATAGGCGGCAAAGATTTTACCGCCCACCTCCATAGAATGAGGTGTACCGGTCTTTATGGTGTCCTGTATGTCATCTACACCCTGCTGAGTATAGCGGTCGGCCATATTTTTGAGATTTTTACCGACCAGTGATTTGTCCGTGATAGCGATGAGAGTTCCGTTCGTTGTGAATAGACCGCAAGCGCCCACACCGTAGAGTTTTGTCTGCTCGGCAAGCTGCTGGGCTGCGCTGGTTTTAATGCGAAGCCCGATAGTGCCGATAAGATCCTTGCTGGCGAGGTGAATGATGGGTACGGACAGATTAAGAAAGAAAGTCGACTGTCCCTGATATTCTGCCGGTATAGGGTCGGTAACGACATGGTCTCTCGTTGGATTTGCAAGAAGTGTCTTGGCGTTAGGATAAGAGCGAAGGGTAATATTATCGTCGCTTATTTTGCTAAAACTGGGCGTAAAATTACCCTGTTCGTCCGATTCCGGACGATTTTTCATAAGAGCATCCATACCGTCCAGCACATTCGGCTGAAATACGGCATATATTTCCATAATATTATCGTTCGTGCTCATAATCGGCCGCATCATATTCAAAAACTGATCGCGCCGTTGGCCTGCCTCAAATTGTTCAAAATCCCCCATAATGTGGGCAATGGTGGTGATACGGTCCATATAAATTTGGTACCAGGCAACTACTTTGTCGCCGGCAATTTCTACCTCGTCTTCCATATAGTTGACGGCCGATTTATAAAGAGCATTGGAGGCCCGTATTACAAGCACAACAGACAGGGTGGTGACAGCCCCAATCACAAGGATTGCGGTGATAAGAGTCATTTTGATTTTTATTTTCATGATAATCTCCTTTGGAGCTATGCATATTAAAAAAATAAATTTTTTAACCTTTTTTAAAATAAACAAACGGCATAAAAAATTATTTATTGTTACAGTTTGCGGAAATACGTCAACTGTCTTTAATTGAAATGATAAACAAACCCGCCTGAGAGCGATGTATATTAAACTTACATCAGTAAATATAAGCATTTCAGGTCGTCGTTTCAATAATATTTATGATAAATTACACGATAAAAATATAAAAATTTATAACTCTTTAGGATACAATGAATTATCAAAGTGGTATAATAGCGGCGGCGATCCTGCCTGTCCCCTGAGTGGGGGAAAAGCACAGAGCGGCTGATTGATGTTCTTACCGCGCCGGACTAGGCATTAAACTTCATAACGGTATGCGGTGTATCTGATCCTGCCAATCCCGCCCGCTCTTCTTCTTTCCGATTTTCTGACAAAAGTACACTTTTCGTTCGATCCATTAAATCAAAAATCATAATAATTCCATAAACTCCTTGTTATTCGTTTTGTTCACAAAAAAAAACAAATGCTGCTTTTTGCAGCGCCTTTGGAGGTATAGTATGGCAGATCAAAAAACTGTTGGTACGGTTTCTGTGATGGTATCGTCGCTTATCCTGCTTTTGGCCGCTTCCTGTTTGGCCGGAGCCTGCCGAGCCACGGAAGCCGGCATTGCAGAGTACAGGAAGCCGCCGGGAAACGGCACGGTAAAAACAGGCACGGCCCTTTATCCCGAACAGGAAAATTTTCAGGATAACAGTGCGCTTTTTTTTATAGCGGAAACAGAGCGTTCAGGAGCTTTTAAACCCGGTTTGGGATACAAAGAATCAGTCTTGAGGGAGAATTTGGGCGACTATGCAGGAGCGGTCTTTGCGGCTTTTAAGGAACTACTCTGGGCTTATGCCTGTACGGATCTCCCGAAAAAAAATGACAAGCCCACGATAAGTATCAAAAGCATAAAAGAAGGGTTGGAAAGTACCCGCGCTGAATATATAAAAAAAGATATTCCCAAGGAACAAAAAGAAACGGTACTTGCGGCAATCGACAGTGTTCTTGCTTTTGTAAATGCCGATTATTCCCGCGCAAGAAATCTCTTGCAGAGGATCTTCCCGAATGAAAATGAGCTTGATTCCTTCCCCCGCTGGATGGAATTAGTATGCCTTTTGGAAGAAGGCAGCGCCGGACAGGCTGATAAATCGGCATATAGCGCCATAAGGGCGCGTTATATGCTGTTTCCCCCGTATTGGTATTTTGGGGCACGCCATATATCCGATCTTGTAAGCTCTGATTATGCCGAGCACTGTATTAATATCGCGCCCCAAGGCCCCTATGCCTCTCAAGCGAAGCAAATGCTGGCCGTGCGCGCCGGTATGGATATAAAAAACAGCGGGGATTTGCTTTCAAAATACGAAATAGACAGCTTGATAAAATACGCCCTGGATGAAAACAATCCGCAGACATTATCGCGCATATTCCCTTTGCTTGCCTTGAACGATAATCCGTACACATTATATGCGACAGCAGCCCTGCGTTCGCTTACCTCAGATGCTCGTTTTAAAACATGGTTTACGGAACAGGAAAAAACCGACCGTAAAGGGCAGGGCACGCAAAATCGTCTTCAGGAAAGATTGCGTTATATAGCGCGGGGTTAATTATGAAGCAGCGTTATTTTTTCTTAAAACACATACCAAAATTATATATTATCTTTGGAACGTTATTAAGTTTTTCATGCTCATCAAAAGAAATTGATGAAGACACCCTGCTTGTATATGTACGGGCTGTCTCTCTTTATAACGAGGGGAAATTTAAAGAAAGCATTTTAATGCTTGACGGTGCGGAAGGCGGAGCTAAAAAGACAGACGGTTTTGTCCCTGCGCTTGTCCTTCGCGGAAAAGCACACTATTTTTCGGGAGCATCCGCAAGTGCTGAAAATGACTTTCGTCATGCCTTGAAGATTCGCCCCGCACACAAAGAAGCATCCCTTTATTTAGCCCGTATTTTGCATGGCAGAGGAGAGAAAGAAGCCGCGATGGAATTGGTTCAATCCCTGCTTACCGATGATCCGTATGATGTCATAGCCCTCAGACTCGCCTCTGAATTAACAAAAGATGATCCCCAAGGTGAGGCAGTCTCATTTTCCTATCTTAACCGCGCTGTCGAGGCAGGATCGCAATCAGCTGCGGCTTTTCTTGAAAGAGCACGGATAAACTGGATTAACGGCAGGATTGAAGATGCCCTGCACGATATAAATGCGGCAAAAGCACTGGTAAACGCCGGATCCGTCTTGTACCGTGTCATTGATAATCTTGAAAAAACAATCAAAAAAGGAATCCCGCATGAAGAATAAAAACAGAAGGAACAAGCACAGGGTATCCGGTGTGTTTGTTTTACTATGTGTTACCGGTGTTTTGAGCGCACTGTTATGTCCGGCGTGTTCCACAAGCGGCATATCATCAAAACAAACAAAAACATGGATTTCCGGCGATAATTTTTCCGCAGCAAAAAAGCTGGCGCTGGGGAAAATAGATATCGATAAAATCGGAGGCGGCTGGTCTGTTGAAAGGGAAATTGCCGGTATACTGCCTTTAATTTTTTTAGAGCATGATTATGTTTTTTTACAAGAAGGAGAACACGCTGATTATCTTGTTGATGTTTATGCTGTTGAGCGTGATTACTATGACGGCTGGAAAAGCAAAAAATCAATCGCGATAGAAGTTGTTTTTGGTCTTTTGCCCGGGGCCACAGAAGAAACTGCTGTATCCTCATCAGCGCAAGAATTGACCGGAAACGATCCTGATGTAAAAAACGCAACAGAGATACGGCTTAAAACGCCGTTTGCTGCAGGAAGAACTATTGCGGAAGGAAGCTTGGGCTTATCCTCCTCAAAAAATTTGGAGGCTTTGCTGCGTCTTTCCGTGGAAAAACTGGTTAAATCAATACAAAGGCATGCCGGAGAAAAAGAACGGCAAAAACAGACAGGAAAGAGAGCCTAAACGGCGGGAGGGAAACAGAATGAGTATTACCGATATTCAGATATCTCAAGAAACTCAAATACGAAAAAAACAGACAAGAAAGCAGGAGGTTTTCCGCCTTTTTACAAGATGCCTCCCCCGTATCAGGCGCCGGCCGCTTTTGCCCGCTGTATTATTTCTGATTTCACTTGTTCCGTTAATGCCGTCTCCTGTCGCCCGGGAAGGAATTTATTTTGTCGATGCCGGACAGCTTGCGGTGGCGGCTTCCCGGGAATTACAAAATCAATACGCTCTGCTTTCCCTGCATGACGATGCGTGGAAAATGAGGATACGGGCGTTTTTCCCGACAGTCAGTTTAAGCGCCTTTGAGGATGACAGGCTTGTCTTGTACGGTGCCGACTCGTTTCAAAAAAATTATGCTGTCAATATTGAGCAGCTCCTTTTTGACGGAGGGAAACTTGCCGCATCAATGAAAATCGAAAAAGCAAAAATAAGTTTAAGTGCCGCCCAATTGGAAATTGTCCGAGGAGATGTGTTTGAAACTGCGATCAGTGTTTATCGGAATATTTTAGCTTTACGCAGGATGATCGCGATTAAAGAACGCGGCCTGGAAAACATGGAAGAACAAAGACGGATCATGGCTACTCGTTTTGATCTGGGCATGGCGCTTAAAAGCGAATTGACCGAAGCTGATATAGCAATATCAGATGCACGAATATCTATTCTGACATCAAAACTCGAACTAAAAGAGAGCGAAGCTCAATTTGCAGAAATGCTCGGCACGGACAGGGTTCCGCTGCTTCTTGAAAAAATCAATGTACAAGACCCGATTGTTCTGCCGGATAAAAGTATTGTTCGTGCTGCCGCTCTGCAGTACAACCCGGATTTGGCAGGCGCTCTCTTATCTGTTAAAGAAAAAGAGGAAGAGGCAAAGTTAGCTTCCCGCGTTTGGCTTCCGTCGCTGAGTGCAAATGGGAGTTTTTCAATAGGCGGACACGTTTACCCGCTGACCAAATATAACTGGTCGGTCGGGCTGAGTATAAAATTTGATATGCCCTGGATTACGGGTAATTTTGGCGCTTCTTACGGACAGGAAGGAAGATACACACAAAGTGCGCGTACTCAGGCAAGCACGGTCTTATTGCCCAATCCCGCCGCAGCGATTACATCAAAACAGGCAGGACTCCTGCTTTCTCTTGAGCGTTCAAACTATGCCCTGCTCTCTGAAAGGACGGGACGCAGTGCGGAGCTTATTCTTGAAAGGTGCAGGTACAGCGATGAAAAACGAATAATCGCCCTTCAAGCGCTCTCCTTATCGGAAGATCTCCTCGCTCTTTCTAAAATTCGTTTTGACTTGGGAGAGATAACCGGCCTTGATCTCCTGGAAATTCACGTTGAATTTACCCGGAAAGAACTTGAGGTTTTACAATGCGCCATCGAAGTTCGCAGTGCGGAACGTCAATTGGAAAAAATTTTAAATTTGCCGCCGGGCGGATTAAACAACTTCGCTCAACACAATGTTTTTATAAAATAAAACGGAGATTATAACATGAGAACTTATGATACAAAGCAATATGCATCGTTCATTATATTATTTTTGATTATAGGCATTGTGTGCCCTTCGTGTTCTGAAAAAAACAAGAATGAAAATCAAAAAATAAAAACCGTAAAAGTAACTCCGGTTCAATTAAAAAGTATTGCCGATGAAGTGAACGGCTTTGGATCGCTTTCGGTTTTAAAAAAGTTTGAGGTCTGGTCTGCACAGGACGGAGTCCTTAAAAAACTTTATTTCCGCGAAGGGGAGGAAGTAAGGGCAGGGCAGCTTTTGGCGGTGCTTGATAATCAACAGATAGATTTAGCTGTCGCTCGGGCCGAGAATACGCTTTCTCAGGCGTATGCTGCGTTAAAACGCGCTCAAGCTGCGCTCCTTGAAGGAGAGTTTAATGCGGAGGCCCAACTGTTAAGTCTGGAGAAGGCCGATGCACAGATGATTCAAGTATGGAAAGCATATCAGGAAAATGAAAGAAAGTTTGATGCCCAGCACACATTGTATCTTGCCGGCGGAGTGAACGAAGAGTCCGTGCGGGCAGCCCGGTTTTCACTTGAAAATGAGCTGGCTCAAATACGGCTTACGGAAAAGGAAATAGAAATTCAACGTATAGGTTTTCGCGATAGAGACCTTATTGCCGCAGGGAAAATAGTTCCGGAAAGCAAGGAAGAAAAAACAAAAGCTTTTATTGAGCTTGCTACAATTCGTGCCCTCGCTGAATTAGCCGGAGCCCGGTCATACTACGAAGCCTGCGAAAAAGAACTTCAATCGGCGATTATCGTACGGGATGATCTTAAAATCAAAAGTCCGGCTTCGGGAATAGTCGTAAACAGACTGACGGAAGAGGGGGAACGCATAAAAAGAGATGATAAAATCCTTACGATTATTGAGACTCAGTCTTTATACCTTACTATCGCGGTTCAAGAGGCAGATGCGTTTCGCTTAAAGAAAGGAATGAAAGCTTTGGTAAGGCTTGGAATATCCGCAGTCTATGAGGGCAGCGTAGATATGATTTCGCCTGTTGCAGACAGTCAATCATTCAGTTTTTCGGTTAGAATCCTGCTGCCGAAAGAAGTTCTCAGCAACAGCGCGCTTCTTAATGTCAAAAATATACAAGTAACGGATGAGTCTGAGAGTAAAGAATACGCGCGGCCCGGAATGTTTGCCCGTGTGTCAATCAGCACAGGAGGGCCTCAACAGGTTTTAACCATAAAAGAAAATGCGCTTGTCAATAAAAAGAATAATGAAGCATATTGTTTTGTTGTAATCGGCAAGATGATTGCAACACGAAAACTTCTGCTGGGGTCGAGCCTTGAAGACGAGTATATTGTGCTTGCAGGATTACAAGAAGGAGAGATATGCGTCCTGCATCCTGAGGCGGGCTTACAGGAGGGAGATTATGTTTCGTTTATCGAATAATATACCGGTAAAAATTGTTCTTGTATGTATATGTTCTGCCCTGATCATTTCCTGTCAATTTATTGATTTACGGCCTATTGCATACCGGTCAAAGCCGGATAGTCAGAATATTGTTTTGGAAAGTTTGGATACGCCTGTTTCCGTTGAATTTGAAACTGAAATGAAACAGGAAGAACTTGAAAAAATTTTGAGTGTACTTGTTGACAAGGCGGATGTGGAGGGAGAGTTACGGTGGGCAGGGAACACGGTTTATTTTTATCCGCTTGGAGGCTGGGAACCGGGAACAGTTTATACGCTTAAACTGGAAGGTACCATTTATGCGAAGGATGGCAGGGAAGATACGGCATCACTTGCAATTAATTTTTTTGCCCTCAGCAGCGGGGCCGCCCCGTATATTGTTCATTTTTCCCCGTACGACGGAGAGTCCGTAGGCGTTAGCCCTGAAACAGGCGGGAAGCTTCATCTTGTTTTCTCAAAAGAAATGGACAAGAGGAGTGTTGAGGATGAGTGTAGTATAGACGGTGTCAGTGATAAACAATTTAACTGGATAAGCGGCAGCCAGCTTGAGATAAGCAGCGCTCATCAGCTTAATGCATGGACTACATATAAGTGGACGCTGGGGAAAAACGCGAAAAGCATTGAGGGGATACCCATAACTAAAATTTATTCTGCTCAATGGACAACAGATATTGACAGGATACTTCCCCGTGTTAAACGCGTGTATCCGATGTTAAAATCCCGGAAACTAAATGACTCTTATAACTGGATCGATACCGGCGCGCCCATCGAAAGCGGCTTGGGGCATGAACAAGGAATAGGTATTGAGTTTACCAAAGATATGGATGAAAAAAGCGCCTTCTCCTCAGTGCATATTGAGCCTGCCCTGTCAGGCAGACTCGAATCCCTGTCTCCTAAGACAATTATTTTTATTCCCGATAAAAATCCTGAAACAGGTAAAACATACCGGCTCACGGTATCCGGAGACGCAAAAGACCGATTCGGACTAAAAATAAACAATGAAACAACTATTGTTTTTATTGCCGATATTCCTTTTTTAAAAATAAACTCAATGCGTTTTAACGATATTTCAGAAAAGCTTTTTGAAAGTGATATTAAAAACCGCTCTTTTATACAAACAAAAGTGATTCCGGCCTCCCGGGAACTGTTTGTCTCTATTAATTTTTCCCTGCCGTTTACACCAAAAAGTATGCTGGAAAAACCGCTGCAAATTTCACTTGAGCCCCTCTTCCCCGGCACACTTAGTCCGGTCTCCCTTATAGATATACATTGGGATTCTGATTTTATTTTGAATTACACATGGGCAGGGCTTATGCCCGGCGATCCGCCAAGTCCGCATTATTATAAACTCATCATTCCCGGCGGAGAGGCAGGCATTACAAACGGAAGCGGTTCTTATTTACAAGAATCAATTTCAATATTTATAGAGGCGGCGGCGCAATGAGAAAAACAGCGAGCTTTTTTGTTTTTGTATTTTTGTGTTGTCAGTTTGTCTCATGCGATATTTTAAGAGAAAGAGCGTTTGAGATTCTCTCATGGACGCCCGGATCCGGCGTACAAGAAGCTCCGGATTATATCTCTCTGTATTTCTCTCATGAGCCTGATCAACTGAGTGTTGAAAGAGCGTTTTCGTTTACCGAAGACGGTGGGAATGTTCGGGGGAGGTATTTGTGGGAGGGGAAGCGTTTGAGTTTTTATCCGGATCGTCCTTTGCTTAAAAACAAAGATTACACGCTTAATCTGAGTGTCGAGGCAAAGTCCGTATCCGGCATTTCTCTTGAAAAAAAATTTGAAGGGAAATTTTCAACAAGAAGTGATGAAACTCATCCATTTGTAACTTCAATTTATCCTTCAGACGAATCTGTGATTGATGATCTTTACTCGGCAATCTCAATTCAATTTTCAATGGCAATAGATCTCCTTTCATGTATTAATGAAATTAAAATTGAGCCGCATACCAGCGGTGTTTGGCATATGGAAAATGAAAATACCCGCGCGGTTTTTGAAAATGCGGCAAGCTGGCAGGCAGGGAAAACATATAAAATCACTATCTCTCCGTATTTCCAAAGTTCAGGCGGTAAAATATCCGGCAAAACATTTGAAGCCCGTTTTACGGCAGCCGGTGATAAAAGGCCGCCTGTGCTAGAAAAAATTTATGCGCTTGATGCACAGGATAGACTTGTTTTCGATTTGATCAAATATGCCGGAACAAGCCCCGTTGACGTGATTACGGAAAATTCATTATGGGAAGCCGAATACAAACTAAAACTGCAGTTTAATAAAAATATTGATACAAGCGTGCTTAAAACGTATCTCGTGATAGACCCGGCCTTGAAGTACGATCTGGAACCGCCTTTTGCTTATACATCTTCTGTTCTTGTTCGTTTTATCGAGAAGCCGGCATGGAAAAGCCGTTTTAATATTAAAATTAATGCAGGTATTCCCGATAGCTCAGGAAATAAAAGTTCGGATAATTTTTTATACAGAATCTATGCCAACGGTCCTTTTTCCATGCCGCCGCAGCTTCTTGGAGTCCGTCTTGCGAAAAATCCCCGCGGAGATCACGCGGCTCCCTCATATACGATTATTACCAAAGATGATCTTTTTAAAAGTCTGGATATTCAACAAGCAGAATATCCTTTTGATCTTGATATTGAGACATGGGTAGAACTCTATTTTGATACAGCGCCGGATGCGGAGCCGGATTTATTTTCAGTACGTGATTTACTAACAATCAGCTCAACAAATAATGCTCTTTCTTTTGTATCAAAAAAAATAATCGGCAGGGATTTTACTGTGCCTGAAGCGGCACCTGAATTGAGCGGAAAAAAGAGGATCGAAATTCAGGGTGTTTTAAGGAATAGCTCGAATTTTGGCCTTATTACTTTTGCGATAGGGAAAGGACTTCTTGACACAAAACAAAACAGGAATCCTGTTGAAATGAGAATACAAGCGGTAAAATAATTTATTTTATCGCTTGTATTCTCTCTTTTAAAGTGAGTATGAATAAAGAGGGCTTATGAGAAATTTTATAACATTATGTATCTGTCGTCCGGTGACGATTATTATGTTTTTGTCCGCGCTAATAGCAGGCGCTCTTTTTTTCGCAGTCAAGCTGCCGTTAGACAAACTTCCCGATATTTCATCACCGTCTCTGAACGTAGAAACAGTATACGAAGGTATGAGCGCCGGGGACATACGCTCTATTATCACCATTCCGGTAGAAGATGCTCTTGCTCCGCTTAAAGGACTTGAAAGAATAAAAAGTATATCCCGTGACGGGGCCTCGCTTATTAGTCTTGATTTTCGCTGGGGCACGGATCCGGCCAATGCCGCTGCCTTGACGCGCGAGGCGCTTGATATGGTTTACCCTTCTCTGCCGGACGGTGCTGAAAAACCACTTGTAAGCTCAGGTGTTTTGAATAATTCTCCGCACATGATCCTCGCGCTTAGATCAAAACACGGCGATGCTGTGTTTGAACGGAGATTTGCGGATTATGAGATGCGGGCACGATTGCGAAGGATAGACGGAAGCGGAGAGATTATTGTTTCAGGCGGGAAACTGCCTGAAACACAGATCAAACTCGACAGTTTAAAAGCGATTAGCAGAGGGATAAACAGCTCGGATTTTGTACGAATCATCGCGGCGGAAACACAGGATCTTCCGGCGGGGAAGGTAAAAGACGGGGATAAAGAATTAGTTGTAATCAATAAGGGTAGGCCGTCCTCCCTGCGTGAGCTTTCTTCTCTGATTATCTCCGATGGGAACGGGCCGTTAAAAGTATCCGATATAGCCGAACTTCGGGAAGGAAGCGCACGGCAAAAAAGTATTTTTGTATTTGACGGAAAAGAACAGCTTGCACTGGAAATATACCGCAGACCCGGGGCAAATCCGGTTCAGCTTTCATCGGACATACGGCGTCTTGTTAATGAAGTAAATGATCTTTTTACCCGGGATATTTTGATTAGTATTGTATACGATGACTCACCTTCTATTATTGAAAGTTTAAAAAATCTTGCCCTGTCAACATTAGTCGGGACTATTGCCGTCATTGTTATCCTTTTCTTTTTTATTAATAAATTAAAATACAGCCTGCTTACCGCGCTTTCTATTCCGGTTTCCGCATCTTTTGTATTAATCATCTTGTTTTTATGCGATAGATCAATTAACAGCATGAGTTTAAGCGGACTTGCTATGGGGATAGGACTTGTTTCGGATAATTCGGTGATCATGATTGATGTGCTGCATCGTACATACAAAAGCCGGATTTCAAACCTTTGTTTGACGAAAGAAATCGCCTGCGCTGCCGCCGGTATATCCGCGTCAAGTTTTGCTTCTGCCGTAACAACGGCAATTGTCTTTGTTCCCGTTATTTTTTTACCCGGAGCGCTGGGGGAATTGTTCGGCGATCTTTCTATTGCGATTGTAAGCGCTGTTTTCGCATCCTGGATATTCGCGCAGTTTGCCCTTCCGTCCCTTTTTTGTCTTTCCTGTAAAAAAGTTTATTCCGGATCAAAGAGTTCTCGTTTTATAGATAAAAAAGACGGGTTAAAAAATCATATATTAATAAGCGGACTTTACAAAAAATTACTCTGTTTTTCTTTGCGTTCCCCCAAGTTTGTGTTTATTACCGCTGCACTATTAAGCATGCTTGGTTTTATTCTTGTGTTAAGCCGGCCTGCAATTTTTATTCCGCCGGATGCGGCGGGTGAAATTGTGGCAGATGTGCAATTCCCCGCAGGGCTGCGCTCTGAATCTATCGCAAAAGAGGCCCTTGTTCTTGTGGAAAAACTCACTCGTCTGGATTGCCTTGAAACAGTATTTGCCCTGTCAGGTGCCGAAGACGATGACCGGGGAAGGCGTACCGTAGATGATTATCAAAAAGAAAAACTTGTAACGCGTTGCATTTTAAAACACAATACGGATCCGGCTTTCGCTCTTGGTGAAATAAAATCGATTGTTGATAGCTGGGCGTTTGCTTCCCTCTACAAGCTCGGCACAAAAGTTTACTTCCCGCCGGATAAAACAGAACGATTGTTGGGATTAAGCTCGTCAAATAATTTTTATATTAAAGGGAATTCCGGTGAAGAAGCCGAGTTTAAAGCAAAATCTGTCCTTGGGAAAATAAACGAGGTCGCAAACGGAACATTCAGCTCGTTAAACAGATCTCCTGTAGGCACTATAGAAAAATATCTGCTGTATCCTAAACGTGAGATTTTTGCCTTGTTGGGGATTAGTTCTTTAGATCTTGCGGGAATCGTCCTTTCATCCACAGAAGGAATTCTCGCAAGCCGCTCTGAGCTTAACGGGATACCAATTGATATAAGAGTTTCTTCCCAAAATGATTCCTTGCATGGGGTGGGGAATCTTGAAAATTTGCCGGTCGCGTCCACTCAAAACGGGATACTATACCTTGGCACGGTCGCAGATATCGTGTGTGAGGAATCATATCCGGTATTGTCCAGATTGGACCGGAGTGATGTTATCTATATCAACGCTGTTCCGAAAGATAACCTGGTAAATATTTCAAATACAACACGGCAATTGTTACATGAAATACCGGAGCTTGCCCGTGTTGATGAATCCGCTTTTACGCGGTATAAAACATCGTTAATTATTACCGTGTTTTTAGTGATTCTATTGTTGTATTTAAGCATAGGCGCACAGTTTGAATCCTTTAGCATCCCCCTGGTTTTTATGCTGAGTATTCTGTTTGCCCTTGCCGGAGCCGGTCCGGCATTGTTTTTATCGGGTCTTGCCTTGGACTGCGGGTCTGTTTTGGCCCTGCTTGTTCTCTTTGGTTTGGTTGTGAACGGTTCTATGGTTTTATACGAAGCCTGTCTTGAGAAAATAAATCAAGGGTATTCTGTTGTGTCCGCTGTTTTCGAGGGTTCGCAAGAGCGTTTAATATCCGTGCTGGTAACAACATTAACAACAATCATTGTCCTCTTTCCTCCGGCTTTTGCCTCATTAGGGGCAGGTCAGAGATCAATGGCTGTAACCATGATTGGTTCTTGTATAGCGGTAAGTATACTAACGCTGTTTGTTATGCCTCCTCTTTTTATTTTGTTTTTAAAAAGGAAAAAGCATCATGAATAAAACAGCAAGATGGCTTAAAAGGCCCGTTGCATCACTTTGTATATGTGCAATTCTGGTAATCGCCTCATTATTTGTTTTGATCACAGCAGAAAATAAAGTAAGCGGGGAATCAAGCGGTGCTTATACCGTTACCATACGGCATTACGGTGTTAATATGCAGGAAATCGAAAAAACAATATCAATTCCGCTGGAAGATGGCTTATCTTCACTTGATGGCGTAAAAGATGTGCTAAGCCTATCGGAAGACAGCAGGTCACAAGTGTTTGTCCGTTTTGAACAAAACGAAAAAAGAATCTTTAAACAAAAAAGAAAAAACGGGAATTACCAAGCCCTGCGCGATATTGTTCAGCGGGTATATGAAACACTGCCCCCCTCGGTCCAAAGACCTGAGATTATCGCGGCCGATTCCTTTATACATCCTGTATGGACTGCGGCGATTCCGGCAAAAGACAATTTCTCAATATATAATCTTTTAAACAAAGTGATAAAGCCCTCTCTATCCGCGTTGGACGGTGTGGCGGATGTAGAACTGTCAGGTATAGGGGTAAATGAAATCATTATTGCCTTAAAACCACAAGAAGCGGCTTTTGCCGGAATAAACACCGCGAAAATATCTCAAACGCTTTCGTTAAACGATGTCCTGCTTCCCGGCGGCCGCCTTACTGATAATGACAGAGAGTATATGCTTATGATTGACGGGCGTTATGAAACGACAGAATCATTACAGGATGCGTTAATTCCGCTTGACACGGGCGCTTATGTAAAATTAAAAGATATTGCAGATGTAAAAGAACAGGAACGTGAAGCGGATATCCTTGCGCGCTTAAACGGGGAGAAAGCCGTGATCATTTCCGTATTGCCGGAATTTAACGCAGACAAGGGTAAGCTTTCAAAAACAATAAAACGGGCAATCGAAAAATTCACAAATCATCATATTGAATTTATTATCATACATGACAGAGGAGCCGAAGAAAGCGCCGCATTCCGTTCGCTTATGAGCGCTATTGTTCAAGCGCTCTGTGTGCTTGCCGGTGTTTCTTTTTTTCTGACAGGAAAACAAGGGAGAAGAAGATACAGGCTGCCTTTTATGTGCGCGATGCTGGTACCGCTTACCGCTCTTGTTTCGGCTGCGATTCTTTCGGCGCTGGGGGGAAATTTTGATAAGATAAGTCTTTCGGGTTTAGCGATAGGACTTGGATCCGCGATAGATTCGATTTTATTATGCGCCGAAAGTTTTTCCTCTCTTGACTCAGTTAATGAGGGACAGAGCGCCTTGCACAGACTTTGCCCCGTGCTTGCCTCGGCGTCTCTTACCACGATTATCTCACTTACCCCGCTTGTTTTTCTCCCCTTTGTCTCAAAAACAATCATAAGCATAGCATTATCAATAGCTGTCGTAACTTTTGTTTCCGTACTGTTTTCTTTGTTTCTTGCTCCGCCTCTTTTTTTATGGCAAAAGAGGGAAGGTAATATCAAACATATAAAAGAATCATATATCGGCGATAAAAAACAACGAGCGTTGATTTTCCAAAAAACGGATGAAAAAATAAAAAGGCTGTTCAAAAAAATCAGATGCCTATGTGTAAAGATACTGCTGTTTTGCATGAAAAAACCGGCGCTTGTTTGTGTTTTTATGGTGTTTATTTCAGGTGCCGGTCTTGTTGCAATCATGTCCGCAAAACCGGATACCGGAGAACCCGGGAGCGAAGATTCACTGTATCTTAGAATTGAATTTCCCGCGGCTTTGCGAAAAGAGGAAGTTGACAAACAGGTATCCGCATGGGTAAAAAAAATAAAAACACACAGCGGAATAAAACACATTCAGTCAGGATCAACAACAGGCTCGGCCTCTGTTCTGATTAGCTTTAATCCTCTTGTTGTAGAAAGTCAGGATATAAGAGAGATGGTACGGAACGAGGAAATACCCGGAGCTTTTATTTATATAAACGAATATTTTTCGGACGAAAGAATTTGGGAAATAAAAATATTCGGCGATTCCACGGAAAAATGTGTAAAAATTGCGCAGGAGGCGGCAAATATCTGCCGCTCTATTCCGTTTATAAAACAAACTGTGTTTAATTTTAAAGACGGGAGCCCTAACTTGTTTATAAAACCTCAAAGAGAGAAAATTGCCGTCTCTCATGGCGGGCAGGATATTTCGTTTATGAATATCGCGGAAGAACTAAGGGGAGCGCTGTTCGGGCCTGTTATATATAAAAGGCTTGACAAACAAAACAGAGAGACCGGCGAGTTGGATGTCAGGATAAAAGGCAGCGGAGATATAATGCTCTCTAAAAACGAAATGGGTAATTTATTGATAAGTGATCGGTATGGTTCACGTATAAAATTAGATACGCTTGTTGAACATGAGCTTCAAACAAATCTGTCAAGCGTCAGAAGAGAAAACAGGAGAAGAGTTGTATCAATTTCAGTGCGGACAAAACCCGATGATCCGCGGAAAATTCGTGATTTGATAATGCCGTATCTGGACAGGATTGAACTGCCTCCTGCGTATTCCTTTGAGTTTGACCGGGATGCACTGGAAGGTGCCGAAGCTCTTTCAAAGACGATATATTATTTTATACTCGCCATGTTTTTTTGTTATATCATTATAGCAATATCAAACGAATCGTTTTTCCTGCCCCTTGCTGTCCTTGCCGTGATTCCGCCTTCCGCCGCCGTTCCGGCTTTGTTTTTATATGCTTTCGGGTTTTCGTTTAATGCGGCAAGCGCGTGTGCGTTTATTGTGGTATGCGGGATGACGGTAAACGCCGCAGTTTTAATAAGTGATGAAATAAAAAACCGGCTGAAAGTAGAGGATGCCAATATCAGTTCAAAAGCAAGATGCAGACTCATGTATAAAGCTGTCAGAAAAAGACTGCCCGCGCTTTTCGGAACAAGTGTTACAACGATAATATCATCACTCCCTTTTTTGTTTCTTGGTGAGGGAGTAAATATAATTATCAGGACACTTTCTTTGATTGTAATACTTGGATCCGCATTTTCCTGTATTTTTTCGATTTTGTTTATTCCTGCTTTGGCAGTGTTATCTCCGAGATTATTTAAAAGCAATTAGCATAAATCTCGTAAGAAACAATTTTATTTGTGCGGGTAAGCGTACAACAAAACGTTTGTTCGTTGCCTGAAATATGTTTTTGGTAAGAAGTTCCGCGTAGCGGGACATAATTCCTCATCAAAGAGGAAAAGATGAAAAACAAAAAAATATGCTATTTTACCGATGGTAATTTAAGTTCGTCCGTTATTGCTGCTCTCCTGTTATTAGTGATGAGTACCGGTTTATTTGCCGAGTCGTTACCGCCGCCGGATGTATGGCAGCAAAGTTTTGACAGAAGTGTTTTTGACTATCATTTTAGCCGTGCCGATAGGGAGACTAGTCCGGAGCGCTGGATGGAGCAGGCAAAACAGGGGATGGGTTTTGCAAAGAGCGCATGGGAAGAGATGGTCTTCGTTTTATACGAGGATATAAATCTGTTTCAAGAAGACTCCCAAAAACTTGATGCATGGAGTGAAGATGAATTGGAACGGCGTTTTTCGCAATGGTTGGTAAAACGTTTTTTCGCGGATGATTCCTCCGAGCTTGTCATAGAAACATCACGGAAGGTACGCTCTTCAAATTTAAATTTACTCTACTACCTTGATGAGAGCGGCAATATTATATATGACGAACTTAGCGGAGATCCTTTTGTTATAAGACCGGATAACGATACAAGAGATTTTAGCTCGGACAAGATTCTCTATAACGATGAGATTGATAAAGCGTCAAAAGAAAATTTTTTTACATATACAAAAAGACTCGAAGAATATTTCCCTGAATTATTAAGCTTTATTCAAGAAGACAGACGCACCGATTTTGAGGAAAAACTTAAAGGAGTTTTATTTAAAACACAGGAAAATTTGGCAGAAGAGTTTGAGCGTGCAAAAACAAGAGAGGATAGAATTTTTACGTCCCTGCGGACCGGAGATATTTGGAGTTTAAGAAAAAAATCAGACAAGGAAGCGGCAGGCATAATCAGCGCTGAATTGATTTTAGAAACAGAAGCTCTATGTGAAAAAGGAATAGCGGAGTTGCAGCAGCGCATTGATCGTGCTTTGGCAGACAGTGAGAGTTTGGTTTTAGACGGGGAGGAATGGCTTTCTCAATACACAGATCAATTTTACCGGGGGCTTCAGGCCTGGCAGGATGCTGAGGAAAGATTTTTTATAAGACGAATTGAATGGGAGCAATCAGCCGGACAATATTGGCTTGAAGGTCAGGAGGCTTGGCTTTCCGCTTTTAATACATTAGCCGGAGAAAAAGAAAAATGGGAAATAAAGACACAGGAATTATTTAAGGCGGGAGAGGCGCTGTTTAAAAATGTATCCCTAGAACTTGAGCAGTCAATAACAAAAGCACGAGAGGAATTTATAACAGAGGCCGCCTTGAGAGCTCAAAGCGCCGGAGAGAGGGCGGGGGCCTATCTTGACACATATATAAGCTGCGGGACTTTGCTGTCCTCTGCACAGAGCTTTATTGATTTCTGGCTTGCCGATATGGGGGACGAGGGGAAAAATGCGCCGCAGCTGAGCGATAAGTCATTTAAGGCATGGATGGAAGCGCACGGGATAACGGAACAATCAAATGACGGCACGAAAAGGGAAATATACACATGGTATTCTTTGTATAATACGTATCTGTCCTTGGCTCTCAATGCTCGTAACGTATTGATAGAAGATTTTTATCTTGTCATGGGGGAGGGGCGCTTGATTGATGTTCTTAATGAAAATGCTTCGGGAGAAGATTTTTATCTTGACGAGTATCAAGTGGAACTATTACGCGCACAGGCTGTTTCAAATTATTGGGCTAAAAGGCTTGAAATGGCGCAGGCTGTTAATGATTACGCAGTTGAGCTGAGCGCCGGAAGAACAACAAATATTGAGGGCATACAAAATTGGGAGAAGGCAAAGTCTGAGTATGACAGCGCCCTTAAAGAATATGAAAGTGAAATTGAAAATTTAAAAAACGCGGAAAATGATTTAATCGGCGCGAAAGCCGGAATAAATGAAGCTTACGAGCACTTATCAGAAGCCGAGTTTGCTTTGAATAATTTAAATGAAAAATATTCAATCTTACAATCAATTTATTCGATAAAAGACGCGCAGGAAATTGTTTTTGATGAAATGTCCAAAAAGTATAAAGAAATTTTGCTTTACGAGGAAAAACTG
>JAITXS010000082.1 GCA_031284645.1 Spirochaetaceae bacterium
AAGGGGATTCCATGCAAAAAGATTTTGTGCAATATGATGTAGTTCGAAATAACGCAATAAAATTAGCGTACAGAATCTACAAAGACGGCTTTATTCCCGATGTAATTTATGTGTCTTTACGGGGAGGCGCGTATTTAGGCAATACAATCAGCGAGTATTTTAAGATTATACGGGGTAAAGAGCGGCCCGTGTATTATGCTGCGGTTGTTGCGCGTTCTTATGTTGATATAGGGCGCGTGGAAAAAGTCCGCGTGGACGGCTGGACTTATTCCCCCGAACATCTCCGTACCGGAGATAAAATCCTCCTTCTTGACGATATTTTTGATACCGGCAGAACTGTTAATTATCTGGCGAATGTCATTTTGGACAAAGGCATCCCCCGGAACGATCTAAAGGTTGGCGTCCATGATTATAAATATTTTTACGATAAACAGGAACAGCTTCCCGTTCAACCGGACTACTGGTGTCGGAAATTTGACCTTTCAGTTAAGGGCGAAGCACCTTGGGTTCATTATCTAAGCCATGAACTGCTTGGTTTAAGCGAGGAAGAGCTTGAGGAGCAATTTTTCAAGGAAGATGAAAGTCTGCGTGAAGCCCTGAGCATTTTAAAAAAATAACCAGGCGGCTCTCTTGTTATATCGGGGAATATCCCGCATATAACAGGAGAGCCCAATCACAAAATCTAAAGAGTGTGTGAGTTGAGTTAGACCCTTTTTCGGAAGCTAAAGGGTTTGAATTTTGCCCCCGTTTCCGTAAAAAACTTGCTGAAGAATTCATAATATTCGAGACGAACAACCTGAATTGCTACGATCATGCCTTCAAGAACAATAATGATACAATTCCCAAAGATAATAATAATAGCGCTCCACAGGGAACCCAAAACAACGCCGCCCACCTTGTCCGCCATTTCAAAAATAATAAATGAAAGTATGGTATGCGAAAGCGCAAAGGCTCCGACACGAAGGAAGCTTACGCTATTTGAAAAATAACCGGAAGCTGTTTCAATTATTTGAACTACCCCTTCCATGAAACAGTTGAAAATTCCATCCTCAAATATTTTTTTATCTTTTTTACAAAGTGCCCATATAAAAGGGCTGCCCGCGATAATAAGGATTGTTCCTATGAGTATAACAAAATCATAGGGCCTAACATGAAAATCCCCGCCCTGGATTACCGCACGTATAGCGATAGAAACCGCATACCAGAAAAAGATTACTCCCGTGATCCCATTTTTCGAGAAAATAGCTCTTTGATAGCGGCGCATTGAAAAATTGTCAATGATGTTACAGATTAAGCCAATTGAGTTTAAAATAAAACCAACGGCAAGGGTAAAACCGAAAAAATAAAATAACTTTGTCAGGCTTCCTTTTTCGGGCATCAAGTTCAGGATTTTATCACTTTTTTGTATATGAAAAAAATGTCCGAAATCAGTCTGCGAAAGCCAAAGAGTTAACGCTTCTGTGGGTTTGCCGAGTAGTTCTTCGTTGGAAAAGACACTGCCGTAAAGAAGGCCGCTTACCATAGCCGCAATACCGATTATTTTCATCGGACCGGCAAAATTTTTGTAAGTGTTAAAAAATTTGATTTTTTTATTGCCGATAAGAAGGCCGATTAAGAAAAGTGAGAAGCCCTGTCCCAGATCTCCGAACATAATCGCAAAGAGGAGGGTAAAGAAAAGTGCGGTAATAGCTGTCGGGTCTATGGAACCGTAAAGCGGCGCTCCATAAGAAAAGACAAGCGGTTCAAAAGCCCGGGCAAAAGCCCCATGTTTTAAACGGACGGGGATTTTTTCTTTTCCTGAACGTACCGATTCAAGCTCCCAGGGGTCAAAAGAAGTGCAGCCAATACGCCCACCGCTTATCCTGTCGATATCTGAAACAAAAGCTTTAAGCTGCCGCGCGGGAATCCAGCCGCTGAGAACAAAGGCGCTTTCTGTGGAAACAAGACGGCTTTTTATATCATCAATAATCCGTGCCATCAAATATGATTTATAAAGATTTTGAAGCAAAGTGCCGTAGTTTTTGGCGTAGTGTATTTTCTTTTCCGCAAAAAAGACAAGCTCTTTTTCAAGCTCTCTGCTACGCCCGTACAATTCATTTAAGTTTTCCGCAGGGGTCGTGCTTTGGCTTTCAGAGTTCCCTCTTGTCCCGTCATTATTGATTAAAGAAGCATTCTTATCATCAGGAATTTCCAGCGGGCTCCAATTTTCTTTTCGCAGTTCCGCCTCAAGGGCAAAGCGGTCTTTTCGGGCCGATGCGACGAGAACTCCGTTATCTTCTAAAGAATACACAAAAGCGCGATCACCCATTGTCTGCCGCAGCTCTTCCTGTTTCGCATTTTCAAGACGTCCGATTTTCAGGTTGAGGAATGCTAACTTGTCTATATCTCCAAGCGGTATATTGAGTTTTTCAAAGCCGGATAAGGCTTTGAGTCTGTCTGAAATCCGGTCTTTTTCAAGATTTGCTGTGTATTCTTCGTTTTGCAGGGCAGAGACAGTCTTGTATACAATATCAAGAGAGCCATCCTCCTCATCTCCGACTTTTTCTGTTGTTTCAGAGGGTTCATCGGGAAGTTCAATCCCAAGATAAATTGCCGTATTTTTAATTTTTTCCAGAGCATCTGCATATTTTTTTGACTCGGCAATTTCAGTATCGCTTTTCTTACGGGCGGAAACTTTATCATGATAAGAAAATTGCAGACTGCCTGAGCTTCCTAAAAATTTAAGAATATCATCGACATCACGTTGCAGAACTGTAATTTCAAGCTGTTTCATCCTTTCGGGACGCATCATAAGCGGACCCCCATGATTTTAAGCACATCAAGTGCACTGAGCTTGAGCTTTATGCCTTCGGCAAGTCCGGTTAAGACTTGTTCCTCGAATTGTTTTAATCTGATAAAACAGCATGCGGTATCCAGCGTAAAGGGGCGGTTTTTAAAATTGCGGCGGGCAAGATCGTAAAGATAGACTAGGGAGGCATTTTGAACATAACGCGGATCACATTTCCAGAATCTCCCGCTGCTTTCCGTGTTTAAGAGGGATTTCCTGGACCAATTCTGCCAGTCCGCAAAATGGTCTAAAGACATAACAAGACTTGCTTTTGCGTCCGAGCTAAGAGATTTTCCCTGTTTATCCAACTTACCGTTAATAAGATGTGAGTCTATCTCTGATTCATTCATTCCGTAATACGAGCGCAGGCGTAAAGAGAGCCAGCAGTTCATTAAAGCAATTTCTTCTCCGAACAATTGCCGCGAGCCAATACAGTCGTTTTTAGGTATAACGGATAAGATTTTAAGGAGTTTTATATAGTACTGTTTATCCAATGAAACATTAAAAGCATCCATGTTTGCTATTTTTCCGAATTCAATATTCTTTTTAAGAAGAAATTCGAATTCAGTTCTTTTAAGCATTATCTTTAAATCAGGATAGGCCGCAAAATTAACCGTAGAAAAGCGCCCCAAATCAGTATGAGAGGGCGCTTTTTGTTCGCCGGCGCAGAACGCCGCAAGTACCCGTTTTAAGTCTGCGTATTCATATGATCGGATGAGCAGCACAAGGATTTCAGGTGTTCTTCTAAAGGAAGCGGCTATAGCAAGGATAGCTTTGATTGAACGGGCCGTAATCTTTTTTTCCAGAAGACCGGGATCGTCATCGCTGTTTTTCTCTCCGGGGAAAATGAGGTCGTTGAGTTCTTTCAAGCTTGAAACTTGGGAGAGGGCATTTAATCTTTTTGAGACAAAGGATTTTCCAATGATGCCGCAAGATTTTGCATAGAGGTAAGCACGCTCTCCTGAGATCATCTTAATCTCCCGCAGATTCTTGAAATAAAAACTGTTCCGCGCAAAGCACGAAAGCCTGCTGATTTATGGGGATACTCTCTATATGGTTTGTATAATCTTCAATTTTCTTTTCATACTCGCGGTTCAGTTCCGCGATTTGTGTATTATAGTCATCTTCAAGGGCATTATATTCTTTTTTGTACGCTGCTTCGTATTCACTGCGGCATCTTCTTTCAATCTCATTTATACGATCTAGCGCCTGGTTTTTTGCTTCGTCAACAATTTTAGCGGCGTTTTTTTCGATATCTAAAAGATGATTAAGCGTCTGCTGTTCATCCATCGGAAAGCGCCCCGGCATCTTCGTATTTCTTTAAAATTTCGAAAATTTCCCCCGCATTTCCCGCCTCAACAATATCTTTATAAAAATCAGGGTTTCTCAGCAGGCTTGCCATTCTCTGTAAAAGATGAAGATGGCGCTCTGCCT
Organism: Spirochaetaceae bacterium; assembly: GCA_031284645.1. Lineage (GTDB taxonomy): Bacteria > Spirochaetota > Spirochaetia > Treponematales > Breznakiellaceae > JAITXS01. The sequence goes on from JAITXS010000082.1 coordinate 4,262, forward strand.
CGACCGGAGGAGCAAGAAGCATCAATACCAGATAAACAGGTTTCCCGTCAAGGGAATCATAGGCGACTCCTGTTTTTGATACGCCGAGAACGCCGAAAACCTTTTCGACAACCGTGGTTTTTCCATGCGGAATCGCGATACCATTTTGAATTCCCGTGGACATTTTAGCTTCTCGTTCATGGAGGGCACTTAGAACTTCTTCTCTGACATTAAGTTTTGTGACCCTGCAAAAACGATCGACCATTTCTTCGAAAACTTCGTCTTTATCTTCTGCCTGTAGATCGTCAATAATGAATTCAGGTAAAAAAACCTCGCTTAAAAGCATATAAAAATCCCCACACTAAAAACTTAATCCTCGGTCAAGCGTTTTATTCTGCTTGAACCGGCGCTAAAGGCGCGGTTTCGCCCACTTCTTTATCCGATATATCTTCCGTGCGTTCAGGCGGCTGATATTGCAGAGGTATGGTCGAGCCATCGTCAAGCTGCTCTGTTTGCGAAGAAGCAGCCTGTCTTCCCGCTTCTTCTATGCCTTTATCGCTGTTCGGAGTACGGTTTAGCAGCGCAAGGCTGATGCTTAAAACAAAAAACAATGCACCCAAAATGGAAGAAGTTTTTGTTAAAACATTCCCCGCACGGGAACCGAATGCCGAGGAACTGCCGCCGGCAAAAATACCGCCGACACTATCCCCTTCCTCGTTTTGGATCAAAACTAATAATATAAGTAAAATCGCTACTATGATAAAAATCACTAATAAAAAAACATTCAGAACACTCATTTTATACATCCATTTTAATAAAACTACTCTATTTTTAAGCCTCTGTCAAGGGGCCGCATTGCGCCTCATCGAAAAAGACACCGAAACGGGACTGTGCCTCATTTATCTATGTGTCCCTTTTTTCTGCATGGTGCAGCAAATTCAAAAATTCTAAACGGGAAATCTCTTGTCCTCCAAGGCTTAAAAGATGGTCTGTTCTAACTTGGCAGTCGATAAACAAGATGCCCTCTGCAAATAGTTTTTGTGCATACGATAAAAAGGCGGCTTTTGACGCATTACTCTTTTTTGAAAACATTGATTCTCCGAAAAAAATCCGATCTAAGAGAATACCATAACAGCCGCCGACAAGCTGCCCTTCCGCGTAACTTGCCGCACAGTGGGCGTATCCTAAACGATGCAGCTCCGTGTATGCGGCGATCATGTCTCCGGTAATCCACGTGCCGTCCTGCCCCGGGCGCTCAATTTCCGCACAGGCCCGTATCACGGCAGAAAAATCATAATCAAAACGGATTTCAAAATCTCTCCGTTTTAAAATCTTTTTCATTGATGATGAAACACGCAAACTTTCGGGAGTAATGATAAAACGCGGGTCAGGAGACTGCCAAATAACCGGATCATCGGGATTAAACCAGGGGAATATCCCCTGCTCGTATGCGGAAAGCAGCATACCCGGCGATAAATTACCCCCAAGCGCAACAATGTTATCAGCAGAGTCCAGAGGATTCGGAAAAGTAAACCGTTGATTTTCCGAAAGATAGGGAAAATCAGGATCAGGGCCTGCGTTCGGATATTTCATGTTTGTAACCCGGACGCTCAAACCCGTCCGGAGTTTTAAGTACCCTAACTAATACCGTGATTCCGCATAATTTACCCAGCCGCCTGCCTCAATGAGCTTACTCTCAAAATCTGATAACAGAAACGGAGCTTTTTTTTCTTTGCCATTAGCGGAAAAAACCAGCAGCAATTTTTTAAAATCAACATACAGATCCGTATTGAGTTGTGCAAAATCCCGAAAAAGCTCGTTAATACGAGGAGCGGGAAGCTCAATCGCCAACATTCCGCAATTATACATATTCTGCCGGAATATTCGCGCAAAACTTTCTGCGACAACAATATTAAGGCCATTCATCTCAAGGGCCCAAGGCGCGTGTTCCCTTGATGATCCACAGCCAAAATTAGCTCGGGTAAGCAGCGCTGATTTTCCCGTTATATCTTTCGGGTCAAAACCCGGAAGTTTTAAATCTTCCAGTAAAAAAGGGCCCAGCGCTTCCCGTGAATTTTCGTTTAAATATTTTGCCGGAATAATCTCATCAGTATTGATATCACTTCTATCTAAAAATAGCACTTTACCGCCGAATTCTTTCATCTTATAGTTCTCCCTTTAACGCGGCGCACGCAGCCGAGGCGGGGCTCATTAAATGCACCATGCCGCCTTTGCCCATGCGTCCGTAAAAATTACGATTTGTCGTTGACGCGCACACTTCCCCTTCGGCAAGAACACCGTTTGACATTCCCAAACAGGCGCCGCAGGTAGGATTGGTAACACAGAAACCGGCGTCCATAAAATCGGCAATCAAGCCTTCTTCAAGTGCCTGACTATAAACATCCGGTGTCGCCGGAGAAACAATAGCGCGCACCGTATCTGCAATGTGTTTGCCTTTAATAATTTTTGCCGCCACCCGCAGATCTTCAATACGTCCGTTTGTACACGAGCCAATATACACCTGATCAATCTTTGTGCCGCGCAGTTCGCGGACACTCTTAACCTGATCCGGTTTATACCCTACCGTAGCAAGCGGCTCAAAAATAGAACAGTCAATCTCAATGGTTTTTTTGTATTCGGCATCGGTATCACTACTCCATTTTGAAAAATCAGCAAGGGCAGATTCCTTATCCTGATAGAGACCCTCTCCCTGTGGCCCGATAAACGGCCACAGATAATCAAGCGTGATCTCATCCGGTTGACATATACCACTGGTCGCACCCGCCTCAACAGCCATATTGCATAAAGTCATGCGGCCTTCCATACCCATCGTTTTAATAAGCGGACCGTGGAATTCGATAATCATATCAGTTGCGCCATTTACACCAAGTTTTGCGATCACGGCAAGAATAAGATCCTTTGCATACACACCCTCTCTCAAACTACCGCTTATGTTTACCTTGATAGATTCCGGCTTTTTAAACGCGCAGACACCCTTTAAAATCCCGACTTCAAGATCCGTAGTACCAACACCGGCGGCAAACGCTCCGAACGCGCCGTGCGTACAGGTATGACTATCCCCCATGATAATCGTATACCCGGGCCGGACAAAACCCTTTTCAGGAAAAAGCGCATGACATACACCATTTCTCCCAATGTCAAAAAAATCCTTTATCCGGTGCCGCCGCGCCCAATCGCGGAGAATCTTCCCCTGTTCGGCGCTTTTACTATCCTTTGCCGGCGTTACATGATCAATAACCGCCTTGATCTTCGAGCGATCAAACACGCTATCCAGCCGGCGTGCAACAAGATCGTTCACCGCAAGCGGCGTGGTAATCTCATGGCAAAATACCGCATCAAGCCGTAGTATCCATGTATCCTCCGCCGGTTTGTCAACAACATGCGCCTCAAATATTTTTTCCGAAATAGTTTTTCCTGGCATATATCCTCCGTAAATTCAGCATAATCAACACAAGGGGAAGCCCCGTTTAACGTTCCAAAATAAATTCCACACGGCGATTTTTCCACCAATTAGCGCGGTCTTTCCGGTTTTTCATAACAGGCTGCCGCCCACCCATACCAACAGAGCTCAACCGTACCGTATTAATCCCGTGTGAGACCAGCCAGCGTTTTACAAAATCCGCCCGTTCTTTTGAAAGAGGCACAAGTTGATCCAGCTCTTCTTTTTCCGTGCCCGTCTCACTATTCGCGTGTCCCTCAATCCGTACATTGTAATCACGGAATTTTTGCAGAATCTCGGCAATACGCACAAGAACCCGCTCGTTATTTTCAATCGTCGCCCGATCAAGCCCGCGCTGCTTATCAACATCCTTACTGATAAAATCCGCATGGTTTGCGCGGAAAATAATCGCCGGAATCCGAATCCTGAGCTTGTCTCCGTCCCGAATAACAAGCACATCAATAAGAATGGAGCCGCTTAACTCCGATACCTGGCCCTGAGTGTCGCTTACCGTAAACATATACGGATAACTCATGGCGGATTCAACAAGCTCGCCGTTGCTGCCCCTGCCATTCCAGAACAATTTTTGAGGGAGTCCCGTTTTGCCGCTTTGCGTCCAAAACGGTACATGGTTTGCAGGATCATAAATCACAAATGACCATGATTCAAAAGGCAACAGGGAGTGAGCGTCCAGATTGATATTTAATATGTCGTTTTCTCCGTCACCATCAGGACTGAACAATGCCGGGCTTATTTGAACATCAGGCTGCGGCGCAAGCCCGGTGCAGATAAAGTTCGGCGTTTCTGCCCTTACACCGGCATCCCGTGCAAATTTAATCTCCAAAACACCCTTAAAATTCCCCTCTGCAATTGATCCGTTTGCCAATCTGCCGTCCCACTCAATCGTTTCCGGCAGCGTCTCCGCCTTACCGTGCCAATTCATGATCGGCGTATCCGGACTTATATCCACAGGAACAATACGAAAGAGCCATGAATCAATTTCTTTTTTCCCTTTTTCAAAATTTGTTTCGATATTAAATATCTCTTTTTTTGTTCTTCCGTTCGGGGCAAGCTGAGATACAGAACGTCCCACTTGAGCGCTCGGCTCTATCGTGTTAAAGCGGATCCCCGTAATTCCGGCCGGAGCCGACTTATTGCCCGCTGCGTCAACAGCCGATATCGAATAGGCGTAATCTCCTTCGGCAAGCTCTATACCCTTATCGTCTTTACCATCCCACACAATATCCAGGGGCTCGCTGTCAAACCATTCAAAATGACGGACAACATTTCCCCTGTCGTCCTTTATCTCTCCGCTCCACTTATCCTCGCGGGAGCCGCTTTGATGAATCGTCATTGTTTTTTTGTCGCCGCCGCCAAAGGTTTTTTCCGCTACAGTAGGTTCTTTAATCGTAACCGAAGGCGGCACCGTATCAATCACAAGCCGGTAACGCATGGTTTCAGCATAGTTGTCGTTATCGTCCACCGATGAAATATAGAAAAAATAGCTGCCGTCCGGAGCCATTGCCCCGGAATCAAATCTGCCGTCCCACACAAGTTCTTTAGGAACCGACACGCTTTCTTTTGGTTTAAAAACGCTTGATATTATCTCGCGCCAGTTATCCGGCCTTTCGGCAATCTTCGGCGCTTCTTCCCCTATTGTTCGAACAGGAATCCCGTTTTTGTCAGTAACAATAAAATGCCATTCTTTAATAATACGGCGCTCTTTTATTGAAAAAGGAATGACCAGTTGATCCTTTACTCCGTCTCCGTTCGGTGAAAAATAATAAACTTCGTTGTCCTGAGCGCTCAAACCGACCAAAACAACAAGCAAAAAAAGCACACAGCAAAAGTGCCGCGTGGAGAGACCCATCCTGTTCTTACCCATAAACTGCCTTATCATTTCCTTTTTTAAATATCCGTGTTTTTATCCGCGGGCGCAACCGTTTTTTCAAGACAAACAATTCTTCCAGCACTCGCTGTTCGGACAAGTTTTATTGATATCCGATATTGCCTACTTTAATTTCGGGTGGAGGTATATGCTGCGTACCAAAGTTTGCCGTTGCTCCGACGGAAAAAAGCTGGGTATGTTTATGAAGGCTCTGCCAAACAGTGTCAGCCTTAATATCCGTTTGATTAAAATCATGGCTGTTCATCAGTTTGTTTCCTGAGGTATTAAGCGAGAATTTAACACCCACTCCGATATAAGGGGAATGGATCCCGTAATCCTTGTCCGCTTCCCGCGCATTAAAATCCCAACCCGCTGAGACATACACGAGTTTTGCTATAAAAAACTGGACTCCCGAGCTAAAAATAAAATTGGAAAATAGGGGAAACGATACATCGGCGGACAGTCCCAAGGTAAAATTAGCCGTCTCAACAAAATTCGCCGCAATGCCGAATTTCGGCTCAATAAAACCCGGAAATCCCATATCATATTTTACGCCATAGGGCCCGTACTTATAGAATGTTTTACCTAAATTCTGCAAGGCAGCACCAAAGCGGATATTTTTTAAGAAGGAAAACTGCCTGATTCTATACCAGATACCAATATCGCCGGCAAAATAGAAGTCACTTGAATCATCATACCACAAGCCTCCGGCGCTCAGCGACACCCCCAAATAGAGGTTTTCACTTATATCCCGGGCAAATCCGCCGCGCCCGATAAAAGTATTGCCAATCGGCATGGAATTCAATTCAACAAAGGAAGCTTGCGCCGCTGCCGTCCAGACTCCCCAGCGGGTCGGTAAACTTCCGCCAAGCCGCAGGGCACTTCCCGGCCTGCCGTCATAGGTATCAATTAATACGTTGCACGCAATATCCGCAGAAGGAAACTTTAGTCCGGCGGCAAGTGCGGGATTGCTGTTAATCGAATACGGGCCCACAGAGAAAATCGGCCCGCCCGCTGCGGAATTCGCGCTTGAGATCAGTGCCGGATGCCCGAAAAGGAAAAGATTTCCCCCGCCCGGCGGCGGATAATCAGAGGCCGCAAGCATTCCGGTAAACAAGCTAAAAAGTGTAAGGCTCAATAAAAATTTTCGCATAGTCGTTCCCTCTTCTTATCTAATTTATCTTTATCCCCGTTTCTTTTCAAGTGCCAAGTTCTCTTGTCATGATTTTAGATACAACAATATGCCTGTAAGTGAAAAAATAAAAAATAATCCGAAGGGATACATACGACCTTTTTAGCAGGAATTGAGATTTTCTCGGGGACTACCTGCTTTTGAGTGAATTGGCAAGGGTAAGTATGACCTGTCGATCTCTTTCTCCTAAAAATTCAGCGGCGCGGACGATATCCTGTATGTCCTGCGGGAGAGAAGACAAGTGGCGGCCTTTCCATGCGTCCATACCGTTAACCAGATATTCAACAGATACTCCAAGCGCCTGAGCAATGCGAACGGCGGTTTCAACTGAAGGGCTATAACTTTGGGTAGTCAAATAGCTATCTAAAGTCTTCTTTTTTACCCCCGAACGGGCGGCTAACTCCTTAACAAGCATACCTGAGAACTGTAATTGCGATTTTAGATTCTCATTAAATCCCATGCATACAAGATACGATAAAACTCGTATTATAGTGCTTGACATTCCTAAAATACTAGTATAGAGTGTCCAATATACGAGGAGTCTCGTATCGGCACAAAGTGCGCGGCGCCGCGAAACACGGCGTCGGGATAATTTTTAGGAGGTAAAAAATGAAAAAGAAAACGCGTATTTTAGCGTTGGCATCGGGCTTAATGGCAGCAGCGGCTATTATGTTTATCGGGTGTACGCTTGACGTGCATGACAACCCAACCAACGTGTTGCCCGGACAGAATCTTCCGGGCATTAACACCCCCACCGGCCCTACGAACACCCCAACTACACCAACTGAGCCCACTAACACCCCTACGACACCCACCAACACATCAACTGAGAACGCTGAAGAACCGACACCTGACCCGTCTGCTAATTCTCCGATAGTACAAACATTTACAGATATACGTACTTTTGTAGGAATTAATGGTGTTATTACATCTACAGAAAATGGTTGGTATGAAACTACATATACTGAAGGGTGGTCTTATGATTATTTATCATCAGGTGCCATGGGGAATGATAACAACACCATGGTTTTATCCTATAATAGAGAGACTTCTCATGGCTCAGACGTCTTGGGTGCCATTTGTGTTCAGCTGCCGAGTTTTGAAGAAATACGGTACAAACCGACAAATGCAGATGTAGCGTTTTACCTTGAAAATGGTAAAACGCTACAGACAGTATTCAAAAATGCTTCCAACGATGTTAGATTCATTGTCGAATATACTTTCACTGAAGAAACACTTACTGAAGATAAATGGATAGGCGATGAAGAACATAAAGCAGGTGAGCTTGGTTTAGTGTGGATTATGAAAGTGATACGTATTGGTCTTTAATATCTAAAGGGACAGAACAGAATGGCAAGCTTTAGACAGGAAGATGCAACGATTCATACTTCAATGATGCTTATACTGTTCTGTCCCGTGATGCACAAACGAAAGTTCAAAAATAGAAAAAGGTGAGTTGGGGTATAGGGCCAAGACTTTTTTATCAAAGTCCAAACCCCTTGCCCCAACACTAAACTTGACTCCAACCCCTTCCGGCGTGGGGGTAGCGGAGAAGACCGGAGGCAAGCGTGAGCGAAGCCGAGGACTTCGGAGCGAGGGGGAGCCGCGAAAATAAATCTTTCATTAGTGCCGGTTTCACGTTCACCTTCAAAAAATATGCTTCCCCTTTTTGTCCGGGCAGCTTTCCTGATTGAAATCCCTTGAAAAACCCTGCGTTTTTATGGTATGAAATACAACAAGGATTAAAAATATGATAACTGTTTCCAATCTGAAAAAAAACTACGGTGTTTTTGAGGCTGTCCGCGATGTTTCGTTTACGGTTGAAAAAGACAAGGTTTTGGGGTTTTTGGGGCCGAACGGCGCGGGAAAAACCACGATAATGAAGATCTTAACCGGCTATCATTTTCCCAGCTTCGGAGACGCTTCGGTAAACGGGATTTCGGTAAACGAAGACCCTGTTGCGGTAAAAAGTTTAATTGGGTATCTGCCGGAAAATATTCCGCTTTACGGGGATTTAACGGTGGCTGAATATCTTCGCTTTATCGCCCGCGCCCGCCTTGTTCCCCGGAAAGAGATTGCCTCTAAAATCGAGACGGTGCTGGACTTATGCTCGCTTGGGGAAAAACGTGATAAAAAAATCGAAACTCTGTCAAAAGGCTATAAACAGCGCACCGGGCTTGCCCAAGCCATACTTCATGATCCGCCGATTCTTATTCTGGACGAGCCGACAACGGGCCTTGATCCGAATCAAATTATTGAGATACGCGGTTTAATCAAGAATTTGGGAAAGAGAAAAACTGTTATCCTTTCTACGCATATCTTGCAGGAAGTTGAGGCTGTCTGCGATCAGGTTTTGATACTGAACGAGGGACGCATAGCCGCGCAGGGTACGCCGGAATCCATAACCCGCACGATGAAAGGCGGAGAAAACTGGGATATGCTGCTAAAAGGCGCTGGTGCAAACGATGTCAAAACAAAACTTGCGCATTTCGCCGACTTTAACGCGCTCAAAATTGACATTAACAGCATTGAAGAGTCAGGCAGGGTTGTAAAAGCGCTCTTTTTCATCCAAAATAGAGAGCAAAGCGCTAAAGGTCTTGCCGGATCTCATGCCGAGGCAGACGAATACTCGGAAAAGATTTTTGACTGGGCGGTTGCCTCCGGTTTAAAAATACTTTCCATGAACAAAAAGAAATTAAGTCTGGAAGATATTTTTGTGAAGCTTACCAATGATCCGGCTCAAAAATAACGGCGTTTATTTTAGCATAAAAATCAAAGAAACGGAGGCATGATGTTGAGAACTTCATCACGCATAAAAAACGGCGCGCAGGGAATGTGGGCGCTGTTTTGTAAAGAAATGTATTCATACGCTCTCTCACCGGCATTTTACGGCATTGCTATTTTCTTTTTATTGTTCAGCTCAATATGGCTTTTTAATTTACAAGCCTTTTTTCAACGGGATCAGGCGTCTCTGAGGATGTACTTTGCGTCGTTTCCGATTGTCTTTATCCTTGTTATACCGGCAATCACGATGCGCAGCTGGGCCGAAGAGCGGAAAATCGGCAGCATTGAGCTTTTGCTTACGCTCCCCTTTTCGGAATGGAGTTTGGTCTTGGGGAAATTTCTAGCTGCCTTATGTGCAATCGTTTTTTTACTGCTGTTAAGTTTAAGCGTTCCCCTCTCACTTTTGCCCTTGGGGAATTTTGACGGCGGTATTATTGTGGGTGAGTACATAGGAGCTTTCCTCCTCGCATCCTCATCAATCTCGCTGGGTCTTTTTCTTTCATCGCTTGCAAAAAATCAGGTCGCCGCATTTTTAGGAAGTACCGCCGTCCTGATTGTGGTGATGTTGAGTAATCAGATCCCCTGGAATTCCAATTTACCTGCTGTCCTGAACGATATAGTAAAATATATATCATTATCATTTCACTTTGAAAGTTTTTCAAAGGGCCTCATTGATTCAAGAGATTTAGCTTACTTTATTATTACAAGCTTTTTATTTTTGTTTCTTAATACAAGAGTGCTGCTTTTCAGGAAATGGAGCTAAACGGAGAAATGAGGAGAATGAAATGAATAAAAAACAGACAACGATAATAACCGTATTATCCCTGGTGATTATACTGTTGATATTACTGATAAGCGTCCGCTTGTGGTTCAGGGTGGATATGAGTAAAAATAAATCCTGGACGATTTCCCGTGTTTCAAAAAATCTGGCGCTCGAAATCCCCGATCAAGTGCGTATCACCTATTTTGTCAGTGATAAATTAAAAAAACTATACAGCTTTCCTTCTGAAATCGAAGACCTTATCAACGAGTATGTCTCATATTCCGGCGGTAAAATAAATTTTGTCGAGCGGGATCCTTCAAAAGATAATCTTGATCAAAAAATGCAGGAGCTTGGTTTTCCCGCCCAACAAGTAAGGGCAACGGAAAAAGATCAGGCATCTTTTATCAATGTATACTCCGGTATACTGATTGAATATGAAAACCGTTCCGAGGCTCTGCCCTTTGTCTTTCGTATGGATACGCTTGAATATGATTTAACCAGCAGGATACGCGCTCTTGTCCGCGAGAAAGAAAAAACAATCGGTCTTATTATCGGAGATGCGTTAAAAACAGTAGACCGTGAATACCGCTACATGGAACGTTATCTTTCATTAGCCGGATATAAAATCCGATCCATCCCGATTGACGGCATGATACCGGAAAATCTCACCGGCCTTTTTGTGATTGGCGGTACGGAAACCCTCGATGATTGGATGCTCTATCAGATAGATCGTTTTATTCAAACAGGCGGCAAAATTTATTTTGCGCTGAACAGCGTTGATATTAATATAAACTACGAGTTTTCAGCAAAAGAGGCCCAAGACAAGGGGATTTTAGCCATGCTTGCCTCTTATGGCGTTTCAGTAGAACAGACTCTGGTACTTGACCAGTCCGCCCTGCCCATCCCGCAGCCTTCAAGCATGAGCGGCGGACTTCAAATTATCAGTCTTGCGCCTTATCCGTTTTATGTCCACATCCTTTCGCAAAACAGCAATCCTGATCATCCGATAACATCACGTTTTGCCGGAGCCGACCTGTACTGGGCTAATCCGCTTGAATTGAACGCGCCTGAAAATGTCGAGGCCGTGCCGCTGTTTACCACAAGCGAACGTGCCTGGCTTGAAACAAAAGATTTTGCCGTTGACCCGCAGCAGTCGTTTTTATTTGCCAATGAGGCCGAACAGACACGGGGTGTAAAGATTCTTGCCGCCGCGCTGAGCGGGAAATTTCCCTCGTATTGGAAGGATAAACCCGCGCCCGTGCGGGAAGGCTCCGATGAAGATCTGCCGGCTATGCCGGAAGCCGCTTCGGAAGCCCGGATTGTTGTTGTCGGCAATGCCGGTTCAGCTTTTGATTTTTCTATGGGGAATATTGATTTTATAAATAATAATTTTGCCGGAGAGCAGCCGAACCTTGAATTTCTTGCACAAACAGCGGACTGGCTTGGTAATGATGATGATATTATTTCAATTCGGAACAGGGCACCGCTTACCGGAAGGCTTGATAAAATTATTGATCCTGAGGAGAGATTTGCCGCTTATGCGCTTGCGCGGATATTTTGCACGGTCATTATGCCGCTTGCGGTCTTGATATTCGGCATAGGCTTTGCGTACAGACGGAAAAAACAATCCCGGGCAAACAAGGAGTCCGTTTATGATCTTTAAAAAAAAGCTTTTCCTGCTCTCGTTTCTGGCCGGAGCGCTTGTTATCATCTATGCCCTGACCTTCCTCTTGTCAAATGAAAACCGCGTTTCACGCTCGTCCCGATGGTCTGCGCTTGACGCGAAAGCGGCAGACAGCGCGGACACAATACAAATCACGGGAACTGATGCGATCAGCTTGGTAAAAATAAACGCTGAATGGTTCGTCAAATATGAGGAAAACAATTTTCCGGCCCGCCGGTCAAAAATTGATGATCTTTTAAGCGCTTTAACACGCGTTGCCCCCTATCCTGTCCGCTCAAGTTCTTCGTCTTCCTATCAAAAATTCGGGCTTGATGAGGAGTCGGCAGACCGTATTCTTGTTCAGGAAGGTCAGCTCACACTTCTTGAGCTTTATCTGGGTAATGCGGATGCGGCAGGCAAAGAAATTTTTCTTCGAAGCGGCGGCGGGGAAGTGCGCTCGGGAGAAGATATCTTTTCCGGATTTTTAGCGGGGAGCCGGAGTGCATGGTACGACACAAGGCTTTTCCCGGATCATGATAAAACGGGGCTTACTGTGGATGCTGTTCAGCGCTTCCGCGTTATACCACCTACCGGAGCTTCGGACGGAGATGCTTCGGCCTTCCCTGCAACTACGCCTTACAGCCTTGTCCGCTCGGAAGAATCGTGGAAATTTGACGGCAGTGATGAAAATATTGATGCCCCAACGGTCAATGCCGCAATCCGTTTTATACTCGACTGCGGGGGAGATGATATTATCTCGTGTTTTGATCCTTCTGATCCTGATTTTTCGGAAAAGAACAACGCGGCAGCGCGGATCATTCTTGAAACAGGAGACGGCTCAAATCGCGTTATCACACTTGGAGAAAAAGTTAACGACAAGTATAGTGCCGCGGTCACCGGATCAAAATATATCTACAGCTTGGCAGACTGGACTCTCGCGCGCCTGTGGCGTGATAAAAACGACTATCTGGCAAAATAAGATGTATTAAAAAAAAGGACAGAAACGGAATCCGCTTATGGAACGCAGTGAACTTTTACGCAGGATAAATACCTTTCCTCTTGCCGCGGACCAGCTTGTCCGTGACTTGTTTGCCGGGGATTTTCGTTCCGTATTCCGTGGTAAAGGTATTGAATTTGATGAGGTGCGGCTTTACGAGCAGGGGGACGATATCCGCTCAGTTGACTGGAATGTAAGTGCCCGCTACGGTAAACCCTACGTTAAATTATATCGTGAAGAACGGGAACTTTCTGTTTTTCTGGTGCTTGATTCTTCAGCCTCAATGTTTGTCGGCAGTGAGGCGAAACACACGCCATGCCGTTTTGATCAGGCGCTTCTTGTCGCGGCATTAATCGCTTTTTCCGCAGAGCGCTCAAGTCAGAGGCTTGGCGCGATTTTTTTTGATAACGAAACGCGGAGTATTTTTAAACCGAACAAGGGCAGGCCGCATATTATGGCCTTTATTTCGGCAGCATTGCGGGCAAAACCAAAAGAGAGCGGAACAAACTTGGCTTTGGCGATATCCGGTGCCGGACGGCTGCTGAAACGGCGAAGTATCGTGGTGCTTATTTCGGATTTTTTAAGTGTGGGCTGGGAAACTGAGCTGGGGCGGCTTGCCAAAAAACATGACTGTATTGCCTGCCGTATACACGATCCTTTAGATGTAAACTTTCCCAATGTTGGCCTTATCTCTATTGAAGATCCTGAAACAGGAAAAAGGATCGCGGCAGATGCCGGTTCCGCATCGTTTCGGAGTGCCTGGACAGAGCAAAACGCGGAACGAGCCGTGCTCTGGTCGAATATCTGCAAACGCGCCGGAGCCTCTCAACTTGAGCTTTCCACCAGCCAAGATGCGTTTACCGTGATAAAAGGATTCTTCGGCGCACGGAAAAGGTAATCGTGCAAGGCTTGGCGTTCAGGAACTATCAAAAATCCCGTTATCCTACGTGGCCCCCTTGGCCTTTTGTGCATTCTGTACGCCTGAGTTCAAGTTTAATAGTTTCAAGCGTTTTTACCAGTTCTTTTTCGATAATGTGGTCAACAAGAGTCAAAGAGCTGTCATCCAAAGACTTTTCGTCTGATGTATAAAACAAAACAGAAGCAGAAACATTAAGAATTCGGGTAAACTTTTCCAATAATTCAGCAGAAACAAAGCTTGCGCCTGTTTCGATCGTGCTGAGATGTTTTGGTGTAATATCCGCTTTTTCAGATAATTGCTCTTGAGATAAGCACCTTTGCTTCCGGTAGTATCTTAAATTTTCTCCAAAAATTATTTTTATCCTCATAATTTAAAATAATTTCGAATTCCCTGTATCTAAACAACCATACAAAATACAGGAATTACCAATATTCATTACATTTGAAGTTATTTTTCTATTGACATCATTACTTTTAAGGTGTAATATATAGTATATTATAACTTTAAAGGAGCAATGCCTCTGCCTGTATGGTAAATCCTATAGACCGGAATTGAGTTCTTACGAAAAAATATACAACGCTCGGGCCCGTATCCTCCTAAAGGCGGCATGGGTAAATGGCGTTATTTTCCAGGAGCTAAAATAATACCCAAAACCCTAAGTAGGGGTAGTAGGGTATGGGGTATTGGAGAGATCAGGCATCTTTACCGCATACCCCGAAGCAGGGGGAAAGGGGTCTAAGAAGAATTTCACCACGAAGGACACGAGGGGCACAAAGGTGAATAGGAAAAAATCATGGGACTACCCGTTTTATTCCATTTCTCTCCCCCTTTCCGTCCTTCGTATCCTTTGAGCTTATTAAATCTCATATAAATTGTGGGGCAAGTTTAGAGCAAGGGGCAGGGGTTCAGAGTAGAGGTTGTCTTATAAAACCAAGACCCTATACCCCGAAGCAAGGGTAGCAGGGTTCGGGGTATGGGGTATTGAAATGATTAGACATCTTTACCCCCTACCCGAAGCAAAGGTTTAGAAGAGTTGGGGATGGGGTAGGGGATTACTGGTAAAATCAAGACCCTATACCCATTACCCAAGACCCTAATAAGCAAGGAGGAGAATATGAGGATAAGAATCGGTTTATTGGCAGCCTTGATGCTGACAATAGCGGGCATGAGTGTGGGCGCCTGGGGGCAGGAAGCCGGAGAGATTAATGCGGGGGCCCTGTTGGAAGGGGCAATGGGAACACGTAAGGGCATAAGTATGGCCGGTGGCATAATCGGGGGATACGGAGTCACGGATAATCTGAGTATCGGGATAAAAGCAGATTACGGGCATGACTTTAGCGATCTCGGACTGCTTGAGGTTCTGGGATACGGGAGATATTACCTGCCGTTAGGCGTAGAAGTCTGTCGTCTGTGGGCACAGATGGGGACGGGAGTGATTGTGCTCATGGAGGGGGGAAAAGAGGCGGTAGGGAGCGTGATGGTAGACATGGAGATAGGGGTTAGATTTTCCGTGGGGTCATTTTACGGGGAGCCGTACATCCGTTTCGGCTATCCGGTACTCGTTGGTGTCGGTGCTGTTTTCGGTTACAGATTCTAGGAAAGCAAGATGGAAAAAATAAAGAAAAACAAACGGGGGCTTAAAGCGGGACTTGTGCTTGCTGTACTG
The DNA here is from genome assembly GCA_031284645.1 of Spirochaetaceae bacterium. Lineage (GTDB taxonomy): Bacteria > Spirochaetota > Spirochaetia > Treponematales > Breznakiellaceae > JAITXS01. The sequence continues at coordinate 19,573 of JAITXS010000082.1, forward strand.
GGAGTCCTGATTATATTACTGCTTCCCCTGCGGTGTAACAATTGTTCACCGGAAAGCGGAAGGGCTGATAGTGTAGAGGG
>JAITXS010000178.1 GCA_031284645.1 Spirochaetaceae bacterium
CAATGAAATCCGAAATACTATTATGACATTAAAAATATATGTGTATGTATTTGCGTGTTATTAATTCAAATTTGTGTCGTGCAGGATTTGACTGCACAAAAAGTGTGGAAATTCGGCAGTGATGCTGAAAAAATGCTTTGGAACAGAATTGTTACTCGTATAGAGGATACGCCCGGATTTGCTACTGATCACAAATACAAATTGTTGCTAGTTGGTTCTCTCCCGGCACTACGTAAAAACTATTATTCAGGACATAACGCATCCGGTGGTTCAGCAGGATTGTTAATTCATTCTTATGATACCGGATGGGTCCCTTTTTCGGGTGTTGAATTTTATACGTATCATTTTATTGGAGAGCGATATAATACTTCAAATTTATTTTATAACGAGTCTGTAAAGAATTTGGTATTGGAAATGGCGCCGGAAATAGAGCAGGCAAAAGTTTATCCTGATAGATCTTCTATAGTCATTAAAAATGACATTCTTTTGGTTGTGTGGGATCAGGCAAGTTTAGATAGTACGCTTGAATTTATAAAAAACGAGAATTAGGTGATGTATAAATTTATTTTTGAGTTAGATGGAATAATTACTACACAAGAAATTTTACCCCTTGTATCAAATCATTTTGGGGTAAAAGAACAGATTGACAAGCTTGTGAAAGATGCTGCTCATATTCCATCTGTTGAAAGGTTTATACGGCACAAGAGAGCATAAAATAGAAGCGAATTGGTGAGTTAATAGACAATTGAAGGAAGTAATATAAAAAACAGTTTAAGAAGACTAAAGAAATTAATAAAACTATTTATCTCTCCTTTGCCAACAAAATGAGTGAGGGGGGCAATACCATTTTAAATCATAGAAAGTGCATAGGAGAGAAGAAATGACTCGTATTCTTATAAGTTTTTATCAGCCGGTTATAGGAGACACAGCAGAAAATATAATCCATTTCTATGAGTCTGTATCAAATGAGCTGGAAAAGGCGGGGAATAAAGTACTGCTATTAAATATTACCCCATTTCAGTCCGGATATTATGACGGTGATATAACACACAAAGACTATTTAATAGATCGTGTTAGAGAATTTAAACCGGAATTGATATGGACATACAACAATCAAATTCCTGAATGTATTATTATAACAACAGATTGTCCAATCATTGTGTTCGATGCAGATTCTGATTATTTATTTGTCCACAAAGAATTTATCAAAAAATATCAGGAACGTTATTATATGGCGACACAATATCCGGGCATCGAACAGAACTATATTAATCTTGGGTTTTCCAATCAGCGAATTTGTTCAATACACAGCGCAACGTCCGTACAAAAAGAATATCTTCAAAAGGCTCATAATATATCATTTATCGGATCTAAATTTCAATATTATTCTATGCCTGACCAAAAACTACCACCACGGATGGTTTATAAGATTCTAAGAGAATCGTGGAATGATGATTCGTGTGATTATTATGCTGTGTTCTGTAAGTACTTTAATTTATATAAAACAGAAGATATATACTATCGTTTGTTTGATTCAAGAAATTACATATTGTCTTCTGTTTTGGATTTAGGACTTAGTTTGTATGGTGTAGGATGGGATACGGCAACAGATAATTTTGCGCTTAGCACAGCTTTTAATCCGACACCTACTTATTCGCTAAAACATAATCAGGATTTATATAATTCGTCCAAAATATGCCTTTCTATTTCACATCCGCAATGCAAGGGGTATACTTACCCATGGCGAATTTATGATATTATGGCTTCAAGTGGCTTGTTAATTGCCTCTTATTCAAAATTGCTGGAAGAACAAACACGGGGAATAGTTTCTATTCCTATGTATCATTCTCCTTTTGATGTAAGGGATCTTTGTAAAAAATATCTTTCTGAACCACATCTGTGCGAGGATATTATTGCCGCTTCAAATGAATTTATTGAAAAACACGGCAGATGGAAAGAAAATTTTAAGACTCTGGAATCTTTTATCGGAATAAAACTGGTCAATGAACATAAAGGCGTTCTTGCCGATGAAGTGATTAAAAACAATATTGTGACAGTATTAAAACTGCCGGATGAAGTGTCTAGAATAACTCCCGAAGAATTGCCCCAAAAAGAATATACGAAACAAAAGACATCTTTTGCTAAACGTATCTTACATAAACTAAAAGGACATAAAAAAATGCTTTTAATTTTAGCGTTATTTCTATTAGTTTTTGTAGAGGCGGTTGAAGTAATAATTCTTCTTTTAAAATTATGAAAAAACTGACTGTTCTTATGCCGTGTTACAACATGGAAAAATATATCGCCCGCGCTCTGGATTCTATTCTTGTTCAAGAAGTATCGTTTGACTATTTAATACTGGTTATAGATGACGGTTCCACAGATAACAGCGTGGAAATAGTTAACGAATTTATCCAAAAATATCCGGATAAAATTGTTTTACACAAAAACTCGAAAAATGAAAAACTGCTAGCAACAATAATTAAAGCTTATAAATTATTAAAAACGTCATATTGGACTGTTCTTGATCCGGATGATTACTGGACAGGAACAGAGAAAATGCAAACCGCTGTGGATTTTCTTGAAGATCATAGCGAATATACGTTGTATGCGGAAAATTATCTGATAGAATCAGAGGGTTCTGTAAAGCAGGCAATATACGCAGGTATATCTGACATTGCTTTTGAGAATTTGGGCGAAGTCTTCCCTCAAACGTCATCTGTTATTTTTAGAAATGTTTTTAATAAAACGGATTTATTAAAATTAGATCGCTTCTGTAATGAAAAATACGCATCGTGTTTTAGAGGCGATTTTTTTAGAGCCTGTTATCAGTTGAGTAAAGGTCGCGGTTATTATTATCCCAAAATAAGTTCCGTATACTGCATGGCAGGAGAAGGGTTATGGTCAACTCTTACACAATATGAGCGTGATATAAAAAATGTTAAGGCGTGTTTTATTTTTTCTTGTTTTTTTAACGATAATTCTTTTCTTCAAAAAACTGCACTGGAATCCATACAGAATTTTAAAGCGGCATATAAAAATCAAATTCGGCAAGAAGAATTAGTCGAATTGAACAATATTAGATATAAAATTAAAAAGTGCAGCCCACTTGTTTCAGTAATTATTCCGGCGTATAATCACGAAAAATATGTTCAGGAAACAATAAATTCGATAATAAATCAAAGTTATGATAATATTGAATTATTAATCATAGATGATGGCTCTACAGACGAAACTTATCAGAGAATATGCGAAACAGAGGCTCTCTGTAAAAAACGATTTACACGCTTTGTTTTTGAAAGGCAGTCAAATTCAGGAACGTGTGAAACTCTCAACAAATTAGTCGAAAAATCTTGCGGCGAATATGTTTATATAATCGCATCCGATGACGTTGCCGATCCAAAAGCAATAGAAGCAGAGCTTGGATTCCTTGAATTACATGATGATTATGCTCTTTGTGTAGGTGCCAATGATATTATTGATGCTGAAGGGAAACATTGTTTTTGGGATAATGAGCGTAAAAATGTGTATAATGAAAAAGATGCCGTCTATTTTTCATTCTCAGATTTACTAATAAAAAACATTCCACATATAGATTTTTTTAGCGATGCTTTTGGAAGATATTCAAGTTTTTTACGTTACTTTAATCATATTCCAAACGGATACCTTATACGAAAATCCATTTTTAATCAAACAGGATTATTTACAAAAGAAGCGCCGTTAGAAGATTTTTGGATAATGATGCAAATCGCCAAGTATGCCAAGATGAAATATTTAGATGATACTCTTTTTTATTATAGATGGCACGGGGCAAACACAATTATCAATACTGCAAGGATGAACGAATATACAGCGCAGACTTTACTCTATGAATTGCGCACGGTCTGTCCGTTTCTTGATAATTATCTATCTTGTCTTACAACAGAAAACGCTAACTTAAAAATAGAGAATACGAACCTAAAAACAGAGAACTTTCATCTTATCGCAGAAAATTCTCGTCTCAGGATAATAGAAAATTCCCGCACTTACCGTTATGCAAGAAAAATATCCAAGCTTATACGGAAAGCAATGCCTTCAGGGTCATTTCGTGCTAAATTTATCGGAGCTCTTGCAAAACTAATTCTAAAACTGTTAAAAGTACTAGTGCATATGTTAAGGAGAAAAAAATAAGATATGATTGCGGATAAATTACAAGTTCCTTTCCTCTCTTTAAAAAATGTTACGGAATTGCATGGTGATGAAATCCGGGAAGCAGCGCGCAGGGTTATTGATTCGGGATGGTATTTGCAGGGTGCGGAAAATGCAGCGTTTGAAAAAACTTATTCGCAGTATATAGGTGTCAAACATACTATAGGCGTTGCGAACGGTCTTGACGCCCTTATCTGGATACTTCGTGCGTATATTGAGATGGATATTATCCAGTGCGGAGATGAAGTGATTGTTCCGGCAAATACGTATATTGCGTCTATTCTTGCGATTACAGAAAATAAGCTTATTCCTGTTTTTGTTGAGCCTTCTATAGGCACTTATAATATCGATGACACAAAAATAGAATCGGCAATAACAAAAAAAACTAAAGCTGTAATGATAGTGCACTTATATGGCCGATGCTCATATAACGAAAAAATAGCCGCACTCTGTAAACAATATAATCTGAAATTAATTGAAGATAACGCTCAATCTCATGGCTGCTTGTATAAGAATCAAAAAACAGGGGCGCTTGGCGATGCGGCAGGGCACAGTTTTTATCCCGGAAAAAATCTCGGTGCATTAGGCGATGGAGGTGCGGTAACAACAAATGATGACAAGCTTGAACGCACAGTGCGAAGTTTAGCAAACTATGGTTCATCAAAAAAATATATATTTGATTATACAGGAAGAAACAGTAGGCTTGATGAGATTCAAGCCGCGATACTCGGTGTAAAACTAAAGTATCTTGATTCTGACAACAATAAACGGAAAAATATCGCGCAAAAATATTGTCAAGATATTAATAATCCGGCAATTATCTTACCTGAGTTTCCGAAACAAGATGAAAATGTATTTCATATTTTTCCTGTCCGCACAAAACAGAGGGATCGTCTGCAATCTTTTCTTGGCGAACATGGGATAGAAACGCAAATTCATTATCCTGTTCCGCCGCACAAACAAAAATGTTACTCTGAATACGCCTATCTTTCGCTGCCGGTTACCGAACAAATTCACCATGAAGAATTAAGCCTTCCTATAAGTCCCGCTCTTACGGATACACAAATTGATTATGTTATCGACACGATAAATAAGTACACGGATTCTTGACAAGTCCAGACCCGGCGATTATACACAAGACAAGTTTTCGGCTTTCATGTTGCAGAGATACTGTATGTTATATTTTCGCGATTCACGTTAGGGAAGCAACTCTTTCGTTCCTATAGATCTGATTTTGAGTATAGTAACAGCTCCGCTGCCAAAAACTTTTTCGATATATTTCTTGTAAGCGGTGATGGCTTCGAGTGGCAAGTAGACTTGTATTGTTCCGGCAAAACCGCCGCCATGCACACGACACACCGTTTCGGTGGAAAACTTTTTTGTAAGAGCAAGCGCAAGCGGTATTCCCTGTTCGCAAGGATTTTTAAGTGCATAACAATTTTGTAATAGCTCAAATGATGAGGCACCGGATTCTGCAACTAATGATAAATATGTTTGCATTGATGCCGGTGACGATATTTTTATAGCATCGGCCATTTTCCCGACACGATCATTTTCGTTAAAAAAATGCAGGGCGCGCAGCACGGCACGATCGCCCACTGCTTTTCGTAAGGCGCTTATATTGGCAAGAAGATCCGCATCTTCGAGTTCGCGTAAAAATTCTTTCCCAAAGTAAGCAGCAACTGTTTTCATTTCTTGCGGTATACTTGCGTAATCGGATGTTAAATCGGCATGACTGCCCTTTGTGTCAACAACGCATAACGCATAAGCAAAGGCTTCAGGATTAAACGCTATGCTCTCAACTTTTGGATTTTCGTTATCGGCAAAATCAATCATAACGGCACCGCCAATCGCAGAAGCCGCCTGATCCATAAGTCCGCAGGGTTTTCCAAAATAGTTATTTTCCGCTCTTTGCGCCATTTGAGCTATCTGCAAAGGAGTGTATTTTCCTTTTGCATAAAGATGATTAAAGATACTGCCACATAAAACTTCACACGCAGCCGAGGAAGAAAGACCGGAACCCGGCAATACAGTAGAATCAGCATGAGCAGTCCAGCCATTAATGGCAATGCCATCTCCTGCCATTTCAGAGGCAATGCCGCGCACAAGACTTTCTGTTGTGCCGCGCTCACTTTCTTGTGCCGTCAAATTCGATATATCAATATTGACATCGGGAAATCCGCTTGAGCGAAAAATAATTTTTTTATCGTTCCGCGGCGACACTGCGGCAACAGCGTCCAACTGTATGGAGGCAGCCAAGACCTTGCCGTGATTGTGGTCGGTATGATTCCCTCCAAGTTCTGTTCTGCCCGCAGCGGTAAACAAACGGACATCATGCTCTGTTTCAGGAAAGGCGTTTATCAAACCATTTACAAGTTGCGTGTATCGCGCCTGTTGCGCTTTAACATCATCACTGCCGTACAAATTTTCAAATGTTTGCGTCGATTTTGTGTCCGTGATTTTTTCTGTCAATGTTTTTCCGTTCATTGTGCGTACACATTCCATGTCGTTTTGATGAGCGTTTCAATATCTGAATACTGAGCTTTCCACATAAGTGTATTATGCGCGAGACCGGATGACGCAGTAAGCACCGCAGGATCCCCCGCCCTCCGCGGCTTGATGATAACTGGTATTTGTTTCCCGGTAATGCGCCGCGCCGCATCAATCATTTCTTTAACGGACACACCGGTTTCGCTCCCCAGATTTACGGTAAGACTTTTATCATTTTTTGTCAGGTAATCAAGCGCCAGCGCGTGCCCTGTTGCAAGATCGCTTACATGGATATAATCGCGTATGCACGTTCCATCGCGCGTATCGTAATCATCACCAAAAAGCTGCATTTCATGACGCATACCGCAGGCCGTTTCCATAACGACCGGCAAAAGATTTGCGGGGTTTTTCTCAAGCCCTGTAATGCGCCCTTGGACATCATATCCGGCGGCGTTAAAATAGCGCAAGGTTGCAAAACGAAGCCCTTTCAATTTTTCGTACCAAGCGAGTATACGTTCAATTTCCAATTTGGTAAAACCGTAATAGTTTTCGGGATTGGTCAGGTGCGCTTCGTCAATGGGAAGATATTGAGGCGCACCGTAAACAGCGGCCGATGATGAAAAAACAAAACGCTTAATGCCTGTTTCCAATGCAGCGTTTAGAATATTGATAGTGCCGGCAATATTATTAACTGAATATTTTTCCGGTTTTATCATTGACTCCCCCGCCGCTTTAAACGCCGCAAGATGCACCAGCGCGTCAAACCCGCCGCGCATTGCAGCAAGGAGAGACTCGCTTTGCAATATATCGCCTTTGATAAAAGCATCGGCATCAGGAAAAAGATTTTGGGTTAAGCCGCTTGAAAGATTATCAAAATCCGTTACCTTATTTCCGCGATCCAGGAATTCACGAACAACATGACTGCCAATATAACCTGCCCCGCCAATAACCAGTATTTTCATGCTTTCCCCCACAACGATTCAGGATACACACCGCTTGCCGTTAATTGTTGTATGCGTTTTATTGCCGCCTCTTTGTCCTCTTGATACGTTATGCCAAACCATTCTGAAACAGCATCAAGCGCACATATTTTTAGCGTTTTGTTTTTAATAAACCAATCAGCAGCGCGGGGCAAATAACATTCACTTTTTAGTTCCCGTCCTTCCAGTGCTAAAAATTCAGCAAAGTATTTTTTCAATGCAGAAAAAATTGTTGCCGGAAATCCCCAAAAGTTCATCGAGACAGGCATATCAGCGCCAAGTTTTTGTACCACGCCATCGGGAGCAGTGTTAATGACCCCGCCGCTTGTGTTTTCAATCTTCATAAGCTCATCAACGCCGGTTAAAAAACCGTTTTGTATTTCGCACACACCGCGTGTTACCGTTCCTTTAAGACTTAACGTTTTTTCCAAACGGTACGGAACAAGAGCGCCGTCATGCACATCGCTTTGATTTAAAAAAGCGCCCATCGCGGCAAAAGCTTCACGCCCGTAAAAATCATCCGAATTGATAATAGCAAACGACGCATCAATGCACTCTTGTGCACAGAGAAGCGCATGAGTCGTTCCCCAGGGCTTTGTGCGTTGCGGGTTCACCAATTCAGACGGAATAAGACTGTCTAATTCCTGATAGGCAAGCTCATACTCAACTTTGTTTTTTAGCCGCGATAAAACAACATCAGTAAAATCCGCTTCAATGTCGCGCCGGATAATAAAAATAATTTTTCCAAAACCACTGCGCAATGCATCAAACACCGAATAGTCAAGCAGTACTTCTCCATTCGCTCCAAGCCGATCTATCTGTTTAAGCCCGCCATAGCGGCTTCCCATGCCTGCCGCAAGCACTACTAAAATTGGTTTCATAATGATAATTCCTATTGCCCGTAATAGGCATTTGCTCCGTGTTTACGTTCCCAATGTTTGCGCGTGATGTGTTCGGGCAAGGGTGAAGCTGAAGGTTCAAGAACAAGTGTAAGCAACGCCATCTTGCAGATTTCTTCCAGCACGGCAGCTTGGTAAACCGAGTCGGCGGGACTCTCGCCCCAGGTAAAAGGGCCGTGTCCTGCGACAAGAACCATTTTCATGTGCAATGGATTTTTTTGTTCGTTTTTAAATGCCGCAACAATGAGTTTGCCTGTTTCAAGCTCGTAATCTCGTTTTACAGCCTCCGCGCTCATAAAATCCGTGCAAGGGACGGTTTCCGCGCCGTGGTCGGCGTGGGTTGTGCCGAATACCGGCAACGGACGGCGCGCCTGCGCCCATGCAACCGCATACGGCGAATGAGTATGAGTAATACCCTTAATGCCGGAAAACTCGCGGTAGAGAACACCGTGGGTTTTTGTGTCGGACGAAGGCCGCATTTTGCCATCAACAACTTTGCCGTCAAGGTCTACAATCACCATAGAGTCAACAGTAAGTTCATCGTACGGCACACCGGAGGGCTTTATCGCAAAAACACCCTTTTCCGCATCAAACGCCGAAACATTCCCCCATGTATATATGGCAAGCCCCCGCCGGGGAATTTCCATATTCGCCTCAAATGCCTTTTCTCGCAATGATGTATAAATATTCGCCATACTATAAAAAATCCTTTGCTTCTCTACCAAAGCATATTTTTTTCACGCTAAAACGAATAGCCTCTCATTTTTTGCGTGAACGTTCACTCATTGTAAAACAAAAATTTTCTCCTGTCAATAAAACGTCAAGCGCCAAGGCGATTGCATTTACTTTGAATACCAGAAGATGGTCCGCGAATATCAGCGGACAATTTTTAAATGCAGGAGCCCTGCGCATGGAGATGGTCATGTATGTGTCGATTCTGTAAACCCCCAGCCTTCCCATGTGTAGGTATATGAGCATGTTTGTGTTTCGCTAAAATCGCCGGTGTATGCGCCTTCTTCGGTATAGAGCAACATGCCGGAGGATACCGGTGTTTTTCTGCCATTGGGGTCTAATTTAAAGCTGTAGATCGGGCGCGGCAGATTTGATGAACACCAGAGTGGCTTTGCGTATCCGCTTCTAACCGTGTAAAGGAACAGGTGATTTTTTACGCTTGCGTCATCGTTTTCAAGGCGTTCAGGCGGGCTGTTGCCAAAGCTGTATGATTTCCAAAGCGAAAACAGGATTTCCATATTGCCCTCTCCGCTTATGTCACCCAGGCAAAAATCATCTACCCACCAAATGTCTTTTGATGTCCAAATTACATTACCCGCACCATCGGTAATGCTCAGTTGTCCTTTTGCAAGTTTATAAGCGTAGCCGCCTGCCTGCGCTTTTTTTTCGTGCTGCGGCAAAGCCTTCTTTATCCGCAAGAAGGCTTTGAATTCAGCGCTTGCGCTATCGACAGAGGTCTTGGCAGTACAACTTGATAGTAATACTGATATTGAAAGCACATACAGAACAGCAAGATACAAACATGATCTAAACGTAATTGGCAGGCGCTTCATATACACATAAATTTTGCTTTCTTATCAGCGGCTTATAGCTCGTGATTTCTTCACATTTGCCATAAAGACTTTTTTCCAGTCCGCCGAATCCGGAATATCATCGTTGATTAAACGCTCGTGCCATGCTTCATCAGTCATGCGCTCATTTAAAGGGACGATAAACTCATAATGGGAATACACCACACCGCGTCCCAGCACTACATCTCCGTTGCGGGGAAAGGCAACGTATATTACTTTAGCATAGCCGGTAGCTTCTTCAAGCACCCTTCCGTTTGGATCGCTTGCAAGATCCGCCACAATCGCGCCGGGATGTAAATACAAGTAGACCTCCGGGTTCTGATTTTTAATGTCTTCCTTTTTTGCGGTATACCAGATATGTTCAAGCTCCCCGCCGTAATTGCGGATAGTTTTGTATTCTGCTTCGGTGCGCTCCGTGCCCGACAATTCCTTTTCGGCTATGACGGCTAAACTATGCGCAAGACCTGATAGGACTCCTAAAGATTCCGCCGCTTGCGCTGTCAGTAAATCGCGGGATTTAAGCACGTTGATCGTCATATCGACCAAGGATGCCAAGCGCCCAAACAGCACAGGATTTGGCTCCACATAGCCGCGATCATCAGGCGGGGGCGGCGGTTCATCGCCATCGCCGCCTTTTTCTGCCATAGATTCTTTTGTATAGAGAACAGTATCGTGTTTAAGCTCTGTCCAACTGCCCTCAAACGTGTTAAGCGACTTTAAATCCCATGCGGTATTTTGCATAAAAAACGGCAGCCCGCTTTTGTCGGGATTTTCTGTAAGCGGAAGCAGCATATACAGCCAGGCCCAGTATAAGTTTGATGTCCATGTATCTGTATCAATCGTTTTTAAATACGCTTGCACTTTTTTAAGATTGCCGCCGTATTCCGGGTACGCATCCATTTCACCGTCATGTTGTAAAAGACTGATTGCCGTCTGTGATCCTAATGCGGCAGGAATATCAAGGGCTTTAGGCAGCATACGATCAGGCGTTTCCCTATCCATAAGCCGCTGAAAAATCGAGGCGTCAATTGTAAAGCGGCTGCCCAGAAAACGGTAGCCGCTTATTGCATTATCCCTATCAGGCTGTATAGAGGCAGTGTAGATCGGTATGTCATTGATTTTAGGCGGCGGCAATTTTTGGATAATTTTGAGGGCGTCGGCAAATTTTGCCGCATCGCTTATCATCGTTATAGTCTGCACATCACCTAACTGATTTTTATAAACTGATTTCAACACATCAGCGTATTGCGCAAAGCCCAGATCATCACACTCACCTACAAAAAACGAAATTGTATCAAAAAGCGTATAAAACAGATTTTGTGCCTTTTTATTTTGCAATGCCGCGGTCTGTAGCAGCGCCGACTTTACTTCGTCTTCGTTGGCGCTGCGGAATGTTGCCATTCCATACCACTTTTGCGCCTTAAAGTATGCCTTGAGAGCCTTTGTTTGGGTATAATGCCCGCGCGGAGCATACTGCGAATAATCCATCTCTTGCGACAAAAGCGGCGAGGCGGATATGCCGTCTTGTGCATTGATAAGAGCTATTTCCGCATTTACAACGCTTTTTACAAGGTCGGGAACATCGAAACTTTCATCAATCAGTTTTGCGCCTATGCTAAAAAACGCAATATTACGCTTGGCGGCATTTTCAAAATCAGTACTTTGCAGCATTTCGTACTGGGCAATCGAATTCTGCGTCATTGCCACGCCAAGATTTTTTAAGACACCCGCTAATTTTTCCTGTTCAAGATTTTTTAACACATAATCAAACATCAAATGAAACGTGTGTGTCGCGCTATCTGTGGTGATAAAACTCGGAACATAATTATAGCGGTTGCTTTCATAGACCCCGAAATACTCCCGTTCGTTGTCACTGTCATCAACGGCAAATCCGTTTTCAAAAATCATATTTTTTACGTCATCAGTCATATTTGACCACACATGATAATAGTAAGATCTGTCGGTAAACTGATTTAAATTAACGATATTGGCAAGTTCTTTTTCAACCGTATATGCAGGAGTCTGTGCCTTTCCGTCATACAGATACTGTGTGTACTCTGCCCGCAAATTATGCAAAGCGGCGGCATCGACACCCGCATCGTTTTCGCTTTCCGCATTTTCAATCCGGCGCTCGTCCCCCAGCTCTTCTGCCGCAGAGTATTCAGACGCCGCCTGATCGACATCCTTCTTTGCACAAGCTGATCCCAAAATCATCACAAAAATAATAACTGTATATAGCTTTCCAAAACATTTTTTCATAGTTAAAGCCAGCATACATTTATTAGAGAATAGATTCAATGTCAAAAGCCGCGGCTTACCCCTTTATTAATGCGTAATATTATATTGATCATCTCGTCCTTTTCAGCATAATAGACTTGTTTAAGAGCATTAAAGATACCATAATGACAGTATAGGGAAGGAAGTAAAGGCAAAGGATGCCGGGGCGGTTCTTTTTAAACGGTTGTACGGGGTAAAACCTGCTACATTCTGCCGGGAAAAAAGACACTCAAAAGAAAATCTGCCTCCATGCAGTACATTGTGGTAGATGTAACCGAAAGTCCGATAAACCGGCCCAAAAAGAACCAAAAAGAGTACTAGTCAGGGGGGAAAACGGCACACACTGAAGACGCAGGTCATCATTGAGCGCAACAGCCTGCAAATCATCGATGTGCAGGAAGCCAAAGGCAGCGAACATGATTTCAAGGTGTATAAAGATACCATATTGAACATATTAATTGCAGGATAAAAACATTTAGATGCATGTCATATCAGTACCGGGGGCATTGCTGTAACCGGCATGCCTTGAGAATGACTTTGATTTGCGGTATCATAAACCATGACAGACGCGTTTAGATGGTTGTTAAACAAATCTAATAAAATAAAGGTAGCGACATTGTGATAGAACAAGAAAATATTCCGTTTAACAAACAGTTTACATTGCGGGGAATCGTTATCGGCAGCATAGGATCGGCGGTTCTCACGATGAGTTCAATGTATGTGGCGCTCAAGCTGGGAGCGTTGCCGTGGCCAATTATTTTTGTGGCGCTGGTGTCGATGTTTTTTTTAAAACGCCTTGGCAAGACTAATGTACAGGAAATAAATGTAACCCACACGGCAATGTCCGCAGGCGCCATGACGGGGGGCGGCTTGGCCTTTACCTTGCCGGGTATTTATATGCTAAACCCCAATGCCAATGTCAATTTTTTCCAATTATTTTTTGTAATTGCAGGCGGCGTCATCTTGGGTCTGATTTTTACCGCGCTTATCCGCAAATATTTTATCGAAACACAAGATTTGCCCTACGCAATGGGCGTTGCCGCCGCCGAAACGGTGAGCGTAGGCGATGAAGGCGGCAAAAAAGCGGGCTTGTTGTTTGCATCGCTTGGCTCATCGGGACTTTTTACGTTTATTCGGGATGGAATTCCGGCATTTTTCGGAAAAACCATCATCCCCGCCGCCATCATGAACCAAAAAATGCTTGCGCTAGGCTCGGCGGGCGGCGTCTGGCTCTCGCCCATGCTAATTTCCATAGGCTATATCATAGGGCCGCTTGCCATAGGCGTGTGGTTTTTAGGCGCACTGATAGGCGATGCGGGCGTTTTAATCGCCGGCACAAAAACTGGCATCTTTGATGCCGCAACAGCGGCGACAGTCAAATCGTCGCTCGGCATAGGCCTTATGGTGGGAACAGGCATTGGCATCATCATTAAAGGAATTATCCCCAAGGCAAAAGAAATCTTTTCGCCCATGTTCAAAAAAGCATCGTATTCGGGCGGTTTTATAGACCTCCGCTGGACACCCATCGTTATTGCCGCCCTGGCCTTTGTTTTTACGATTGTGTGCAAAATGGGCGTCGCGGCAAGCATCATCACGATACTTGGCGTGTGGCTTGCCACGGTCATGTCGGCGCAAGTTGTCGGGCAATCGGGCATCAACCCCATGGAGATTTTCGGGATAATCGTGCTGCTTGCGGCAAAAGCGGTTTCGCGCATAGGCCAAACCGAAGCATTTTTTATCACCGCAATCGTAGCCATCGCCTGCGGTCTTGCCGGAGATGTGTTAAACGACTTTAAAGCCGGCCACATCCTCAAAACAAATCCCAAAGCGCAGTGGCTGGCCCAGTGCATAGGCGGCCTTGTCGGGATTTTTGTCTCGCTCGGCGTTTTCTACGTTGTGGTAAAAGCCTACGGAGCCGAAGCCTTTGGAGCCGGCAAGATGTTCAGCGCCCCGCAAGCAGGCGCCGTTGCCGCAATGGTTGGCGGCATCCCCCATGTCGGCGCCTTTGTCATAGGACTCCTCGCCGCCTTCATCCTTTACATGTTCAATTTTCCAATAATGACCCTTGGCCTTGGCGTCTACCTGCCTTTTTTCCTTTCGCTTACCGCATTCATAGGCGGCGCCCTCTCCTTTATCGTCAAAAAAGCGACTCCCGCGACCCACAAACGCGGCAACGGCCTTATCATAGCCTCTGGAATCTTAGGCGGCGAAGCAGTCATCGGCGTGGTTATTGCCATTTTTCAAGCGGTAGCAGGATTTGCAGAGATTAAGTAGCCATTCGTCTTAATCAATTTTAAAAGGAAGCTGTTCCAAAATCTGACATTTTGGAACAGCTTCCAATCATCTAATAATTATTTTTTTATCGTTAAGAACGCCGTGACCAGTATGCTTCGTTCTGCCTGAGTTCGTCCAAAAACTGCACGGGCTTTGTGTCATTGTTTATAAGTACACATTCCACTTCCATCATCTCGGCCCAATCGCGGAAGTACTCTGTTGTAAGAGCGGACGCATACACGGAGTGATGAGTGCCTCCGGCTAATATCCACGACTCTGCGGCATCGTATAGATTCGGGGCGGGCTTCCACAGGGCGCGGGCGACAGGGAGCTTGGGCATAGCATGTTCAATTTTGATGGCTTCAACTTCGTTCAATATCATTCTAAAGCGGTCGCCTAAGTCGATGAGCGTTGCCAACACGGCGGGCCCGGGCGCAGCGTCAAAAACCAGACGGGCCGGCGGCGCCTTGCCTCCGATACCAAGGGGGTGCACTTCGACGCGGGGTTTTTTGGCGGCTATCGAGGGACAGACTTCAAGCATATGGGCGCCTAAAGCCGCCTCGTTGCCGTTTTCCATGTTATAGGTGTAATCTTCCATGAATGAGACACCACCCGGCAAGCCTTGCGCCATCACTTTGGAGGCGTGGAGGAGCATTGACTGTTTCCAATCGCCTTCCGCGCCAAAACCGTAGCCTTGTTCCATAAGACGCTGGGCGGCAAGTCCGGGAAGCTGAGGCAGCCCGTGCAAGTCCTGGAATGTGGTGGTAAATGCCCCGGCGCCTTCGCTGTCAAGGAGTTTTTTAAGCGCGATTTCGATTTTGGCCTGCTCCAGTACGGCTTTTCGCCCGTTACCGGATTTTAGCTCCGGCGCAAATTCATAGTCCGCTTCGTATTGCGTAACAAGCGTTTCGGCTGCGGCATCGCTAACCTCATTGTACAGGGCGACAAGGTCGCCGACACCCCACGTGTTTACCTGCCAGCCGAATTTAATCTGCGCCTCAACTTTGTCGCCTTCGGTAACGGCAACTTCGCGCATGTTGTCGCCCAGCCGGACTACCGGCGATATAATGCCGTCGGCGCGGGCACAGGCGGCGCGCATCCACACGGCCATGCGGCGGCGAACCTGCGAGTCTTGCCAAAAACCGGCTATCACTTTGCGCGGCAGCCGCATTCGGGCATATATGTAGCCGTGTTCACGATCACCGTGGGCGCTCTGATTCAGGTTCATAAAATCCATATCAATGGTTTGCCAGGGGATATCGCGGTTAAACTGCGTATGCAGGTGCAAAATCGGCTTTTTATTTGCCGCAAGCCCCTGAATCCACATTTTTGATGGCGAAAACGTATGCATCCATGTAATAATTCCGGCGCATGACGGGCACGCGGCGGCTTCTTCAAATAATATTCGTATCGCTGCAGGGCTGATTGCCACCGGTTTAAGCACAATTTTTGCCGGCAGTATGGGATCGTTTGCAAATTCCTGCGCCATGATCCGCCCATGTTCGGCAACCTGTTTTAGAGTTTCTTCTCCATACAAATCCTGGCTGCCGACAACAAACCAAAATTCAAATTTTTTTAAGTCAATCATTTTTTCTCCGTTTTTATAGTTTTGTTTTATGTTTTTGTTATATTATTCAAATGTTCAATGGCTGCTTTTTCGATTGCCAGCGCTTGTTTATAGCGTTCCATGAACAGCGAAAATCCCGCAACATCGGTACGGTCGGGGGCTGCTTCCACACCGGCATTCTTGTCAAACACGGCTGTTTCTAAAAATGTTTCAAGCGCTTGTTGGTTGTGCTGCATAAATGCGGCGAGCAGCGCTATGCCCCACGCGCCGCCTTCTCCTGCGCTTTCCATGACGGCAAGCGGAACATCAAGCGCCGCCGCCATTAATCGCTGCCCCACGCCTTTGGTTTTGAATAAACCGCCGTGCCCCAAGAGGCGTTCAAGCCGGACCTGTTCATCTTTTGTCAAAATATCCATGCCGATTTTGAGCGTTGCCATTGTTGAAAATAAAAGAGAACGCATATAATTTGCCAAGCTAAGACGGCTTTCGGGAGCACGCACAAATAAGGGTCTGCCTGCCGCAATGCCGGTGATAGGTTCGCCTGAATAATAATTAAACGACACTAATCCGCCGCAATCCGCATCGCCTTCCAGCGCTTTGGCATAGAGCATGTCGTACAACCGGGCTTTACTTAGCTGAGCGCCGACAGCGCCGCTTACTTCGCCAAATACGTTTACCCATGCATCAAGATCACCTGTGCAATTATTGCAATGCACCATAGCCACGGGTTTTCCGGTCGGTGTTGTTACCATATCGATTTCTTCATGAACATTTGACAAGGTTTTTTCAAGCACAACCATTGCAAATATTGAGGTGCCCGCCGACACATTACCGGTTCGCGAAGCAACACTGTTTGTCGCAACCATGCCGGTTCCTGCATCGCCCTCAGGCGGGCAAAGCGAAATGCCGGCTTTAAGCGTTCCGCCCGGATCAAGCAAGGCCGCGCCTTCGTCACTAAGCACTCCTGCCTCTGTTCCTGCCGTCAACACGCGCGGCAATATATCGCTCAATTTCCAGCCGTATTTTCCGCCGCAAAGCGAATCAAATTGTGTCAGCATTTTTTTATCGTAATCGTTTATGGTACTGTCTATGGGAAACATCCCGGAAGCATCGCCTATGCCCAACACTTTTTTACCGCTAAGCTTCCAGTGGACATATCCGGCAAGCGTTGTTAAAAATGCAATATCTTTGACATGAGTCTCGTTCGACAGCATTGCCTGATACAAATGCGCGATGCTCCACCGCTGCGGTATGTTGAACGCAAACCGCGCACTTAGCTCTTTTGCCGCTTGTTCGGTCATGGTGTTGCGCCAGGTGCGAAAGGGGCTAAGCTGTTTGCCGCTGCGGTCAAACGGGAGGTATCCGTGCATCATGGCCGAAATGCCTATCGCACCGCTTGTTGTAAGCGGACTGCCGCATATCTCCAGCACATTAGCGCTTAACTTACGGAATGCATCTTGAATTCCGGCCCACACATCATCAAGATTATACGTCCACACGCCATTATCAAAGCGGTTTTCCCAATCATGACTGCCCGAGGCAACAAGTTTATATGAGTCGTCAATTAAGACCGCTTTTATGCGGGTTGATCCCAACTCAATGCCGAGAGCGGTTTTTTTTATATCTATCATGCCTATTCCTGTTACTGTTTTTTCGCTGCTTTAGCCTTTGAATACAGATCGAAGGCGACAGCCGAGAGAAGAACCAAGCCTTTGATACCTTGCTGCCAGTCGGTACTGACGCCCAAAAGCGACATTCCATTGTTAAGAACACCGATAAAAAGGCCGCCAACGACAGCGCCGATAATCGTGCCGACACCGCCTGAAACAGCAGAGCCGCCAACATAACAGGCTGCTATGGCATCCATCTCAAAATTTTGACCGGCTTTTGGCGTGGCTGCATTAAGACGCGCAGAAAAAACAACTGCTGCCACAGCGGCAAGCACGGCCATATTGGTATAAA
>JAITXS010000182.1 GCA_031284645.1 Spirochaetaceae bacterium
TCATGGACGAGTCTGAAAGAATTCCTGTTCACGGGAAGCTTTTCTATCGCGGTATTGATCTTGAAACCATTGTTCAAGCCTGTCAGGCGGAAAAACGTTTTGGGTTTGAAGAAGTAGTATACCTGCTTCTTTTCGGCGTTTTGCCGACAAAATCCGAGCTTGATTCTTTTTGTTCGCTTATGGGTTCAGTGCGTTTTCTTCCCGGTGGTTTTGCCGAAGATTCGATTATGAAGCTTCCTTCGCGGGATGTTATGAACGAGCTGGCCCATTCTGTGCTGGCCCTTTATTCCTATGATGAAAATCCCGAGGATCTTTCACCGGAAAATGTTTTGCGTCAGTGCATCGAGTTAATCTCGCGCTTTCCGGCGATTATTTCTTACGCATACCGCGCAAAAGCTCATTACTTTGACCATAAAAGCCTTATCCTGCATCAGCAAGATCCCAATCTATGCACGGCGGAGGCGATTTTAAGTTTAGTCCGGCGTGATCAAAATTTTTCTGCGCTTGAGGCGCAGGTGCTTGATCTTGTATTGATGCTGCACGCAGAGCACGGCGGTGGTAATAACTCTACCTTTGCCGTTCATGTGGTAAGTTCCACGGACACCGATACTTATTCGGCGATTTCCGCGGGGCTCGCTTCCCTAAAAGGGCCCAAGCACGGCGGCGCGAATGCAAAAGGTTTGGGTATGATGGCGGATATTGAAGAGCATGTCGAGAACTGGGAAAATGACGATGAGATTACCAGCTATCTGGAAAAAATTATCCGTGGAGAAGCCTACGACGGCAGCGGATTAATATACGGCTTCGGTCACGCAGTTTATACTTTATCCGACCCGCGGGCGATTTTGCTGCGGGAAAAAGCGTTTGAATTAGCCACGGAAAAAGACTGTATTGAGGAATTTAATTTATACCGCCGCATTGAGCGGCTTGCGCCGGAAGTCCTTAAGCGATTTATGGACTCTACAAAAGAAATTTGCGTAAATGTCGATTTTTATTCCGGTTTTGTCTACAAAATGCTTGATATTTCATCTGATCTCCATACGCCGCTTTTTGCGGTAAGTCGGGTTGTCGGCTGGTGTGCGCATCGTCTTGAAGAGATTATTTCGGGAAGGCGCATCATACGTCCTGCGTACAAATGCGTACAAGCCCACGCGCAGTATACACTCTTACAGGATAGAAAAATATGACAAGACAGCTCCCGAATATCGTTATCCGGCGCAAAAACCGGGGGCTGCTGCATAAATGAAAAAAAATTATCCCAAAAAGGCGTTTTTGGCACGCATTGAAGGGCGTGTCCAAGGTGTTGGGTTTCGGTACTACACGAAAAACGAAGCGATGAATTTAGGTCTTGTCGGCTGGGTACACAATAACAACGATGGTTCTGTTGAAGTATGGGCGGAAGGCCCGGGAGATAAATTGGATTTATTTTTAAAATGGCTGAATACCGGCCCGTCACACGCACGGGTGGACGCGCTTCATTGTGACTGGCAGGAGCCGCTGGGCAAAGATAAAACATTTTCAGTAAAATAAAAACAATTTCCTGTTTAAAAAGCGGTTAAAAATAAAATTCGAGAGGTCTGGGTTTTTATGCAAAAACAAGTGGATTTACTTATTATAGGGGCGGGTCCGGCGGGGCTCAGTGCCGCGCAGTACGGGGCGCGGGGCGGATTAAACACGCTTGTTGTTGAGCGTATGGCTGTAGGCGGACAGGCGCTTTTAATTGATGTTCTTGAAAACTACCCGGGCAATCGGGAGAGCAAGTCAGGTTTTCAGATATGTGCTGATATGAAGGCGCAGGCCGATCAATTCGGTGCGGAATTTCTCATTGATTCCGTAACGGCAATCCGGCGGACAAGCGGACTGTCCGGCGCTGGAAGTTTTATAGCGGAACTTTCCGGCGGTATCAGCATACAAAGTCCGGCGATCATTTTTACCTGCGGCGCGGGGCATAAAAAGCTGGGTATCCCGGGCGAGGAAGAACTGCTGGGACGCGGAGTCTCGTACTGTGCAAGCTGTGACGGCCCTTTTTTTAAAAATAAAAAGATTTTTGTTGTGGGCGGTGGGGACATGGCCTGCGATGAAGCTCGTTTTTTGTCGAAAATTTCCTCGAATATCACCATGCTTGTCCGGCGCACTGAATTCAGGGCGCAGAAAATGATAGCTCGGCGTGTTTTGGAAGACGATCATATTAAAGTCCGCTTTTTGACCGGAATCCTTGAAGTAAAAGGCAGCGATAAAGTCCGCTCCCTTGTTTTAAAAAACATGCAAAGCGGGGATATATACGAAGAAGATGCGGACGCGCTTTTTGTTTTTGCCGGCATTACCCCTTATACGGATTTATTGTCAGGCAAAGGTACAGAGCTTCAGGTAAAACTGGACGATTCGGGCTTTATCATCACCGATCAGCATATGGAAAGCTCGATAAAAGGGCTTTTTGCAGCCGGAGATGTCCGCTCAACACCGTTTCGGCAAGTTGTTGTTGCCTGCGGAGAAGGGGCAATTGCCGCTCACAGTGCCGCGGAATACTTAAAAGAAGTCTTGTAAACAGCTCCCTGTGCCCATCAATCCGATTCAGGACCAAGAAAATCCGCGAAACAGGACGGCAAGGGCGATGAAATATCAAGGATATTGCAAGAAGGCTGCAGGCTATCCTGAGCATTTTCAGTAGGCAGGGGAATAATCAGGCGCGAGGAATGGAGTAAAAGCCGCTTTAAACCATACTCTTTGTGTAGTTTTTTGTTCAGCTTAAAATCGCCGTATTTATCATCGCCTAAAACCGGATAGTTTTTTAAAGAAAGAGATCGGCGGATCTGGTGCATTCGCCCTGTTCCAAGCTCAAGTTCAAAAAGCACAAAAAGAGTATCACCGCCTTTACATTCACGAAGCATACGATACTTTGTTTCCGCATATTTTTTTTCACCTTTAATGACAAGCTCATCTTTGATAAGACCGCCTTCTTTTTTTAACGGCTCTTCGTTCTGTCCCTGCCCTCTTTCAAGATGGGCGCAGATTGCCGTGTAGCGTTTTACGGCTGTGCGCCCGCTTATCATCTTTGAAAAATAGGCAGCGGCACGAGATGTTTTCGCAGTCAAGATTATGCCGGAAGTGTCTTTATCCAAACGATGGACTAAAAGAGGACGCGGTGAATACTCATGTGCAAGTATCTCGTCCAGATGCGATCCGACACCCTCACCGCCCTGAACCGCTAAACCGGCAGGTTTATCCAGTACAAGACAGTTCTCGTCTTCGTATAAAACCTCAATACGCTTCATAGAACTCAAGTTTAACGGCGTAGAATAAATATAACAACAGTACCTGCATTCAGGACTCAGAACCGCCTCGGACAAGCATGTTGTTTAAAACATGAACAGCCGGAGTCTTGTTGAAAACACGCCCTGCCTGTTATACTGCAAACTATGAAAAAACGTCTGATCACATCTGCTTTGCCCTATGTTAATAATGTCCCGCATCTGGGAAACCTCATTCAGGTATTAAGCGCCGATGCGTTTGCCCGTTTTTGCAGATTACGCGGCTATAACACCTGCTATGTGTGCGGTACCGATGAATACGGTACCGCGACAGAGACCCGCGCTGCCGAAGAAGGGGTAAGCCCTCGTGAGCTTTGCGACCGCTACTGGTCTATTCATAATGAAATCTACCGGTGGTTTAACATTTCTTTTGATAAATTTGGGCGTACTTCAACGCCAATTCAGACAGAAATCGTTCAGGATATATTTAAAAAACTTGATGCAAACGGCTATATCACCGAAAAAACCGTGGAACAACTCTACTGTCCGCAGTGCGATCGCTTTCTTGCAGACCGATATGTGCGCGGAGTATGCCCTGCCTGCGGATACGACGGAGCGCGCGGCGATCAATGCGAAGCCTGCGGGAAACTCCTTGACCCGACAGAACTCAAGGAAGCACGCTGCGCCTCCTGCGGATCAAAACCCGAGTTACGCGCAAGCAAACAACTCTACATCAACCTCCCCAAACTCAAAGAAAAACTTGAAATCTGGGTAAAAAACACAGCAGAAAAAGGCGCATGGGCAAAAAACGCAGTTCAAATGACACAAGCCTGGATGCGCGACGGCCTGCGCGAGCGGGCCATAACCCGTGACTTAAAATGGGGCATACCCGTTCCAAAAGCAGGCTATGAAAAAAAAGTCTTTTACGTCTGGTTTGATGCGCCCATCGGGTATATCTCAATCACCGGCAACCTTGCCGTTGAACAAAACCTTGACTGGCGGGCCTTTGTCGATGAATGGTGGAAAAACCCCGAAAACACCGAGCTGTTTCAGTTCATCGGAAAAGACAACATCCCTTTCCATACCGTAATTTTCCCGTCAAGCCAACTGGGAACAGGCGAAAATTGGACCATGCTCCATCATATGAGCAGCTCCGAATACCTCAACTACGAAAGCGGCAAATTTTCAAAATCCCAAGGAGTCGGCGTCTTTGGTACCGACGTCATGACCACCGGCATCAACGCCGATATATGGCGCTTTTATATTTTTTATAACAGACCCGAAAAATCCGATACCCTCTTTACATGGAAAGATTTCGGCGAAAAAGCAAACAGCGAACTCATCGGAAACCTTGGAAACCTCGTGAACCGAACACTTTCCTTTGTTACCCGTTACTATGAAGGGAAGATACCAAACAGGGAAAATATAGTAGGGGGGGAAGCCTCCCCCCTGCAGTGCGCTTCGCCGCACTGTACCCCCCTCAGCGGGGGGAGTGCCCCCCGCAACGCCCCCCCCGATCAAAAAGAAAAAAACGATAAAGAAACAACAGGAAGTGAAACCACGGATTTTTCAACATCAAACCCTCAGTTTCCGGATTTTTGGGACATCGTCCGTGACTACGAAAAACGAATCACCGAAAAACTCGAATGGGCGGAACTGCGGGACGCCTACCACCTGATATTTGAACTATCCTCGTTTGCGAACAAAAGCTTTCAGGAAGGCGAACCCTGGAAAAAACGGGTCGAGGATCCGGAGGCCGCCGCCGCTCTTATCGCCGATCTCTGTTATGTCGTACGCGATCTGGCAATCATGATCGAACCCTTTACACCGGAAAGCGCCGAAAAAATCGCGGGCTTCTTTGGCAAGACCTTTGACAAAAAAACACCGGATCACCTTGACTGGGCCATGATCGGAAAACCCGGCGGCTTGGAACAGGTACTCAAAAGCGAAGTGCTGTTTTCAAAATTAGAGGGGGAAACAATGGAACTCTTGCGACAACAATATTCGGGGACTCAACAGGAAAGAGAGCAGGGAGGCGCAAAAACGGCGTCCGACACCGGCAAAATTCCCGATGCCGCTTCCCAAGGCCCGATCATCAACTTAAAGGATGAATTTAAAAACAACATCGATCTTCGCGTTGCAGAAATCATCAAAATCGAAAAACATCCTAAGGCAGATAAACTCTATATAGAAACCCTCGACATTGCCGGAGAAGAGCGGATTATTGTTTCCGGCCTTGTACCCCATTACAAAGAAGAGGAGCTTTTAAACAAACACATCATCGTTGTTTATAATCTACGGGAAGCAAAGTTGCGCGGCGTCCTGAGCAAAGGTATGCTGCTTGCCGCCTCCGTAAAAAACGAAGACGGCAGTGAGTCCGTTGAAGTTCTCGATGCCGGCAATACGCCAAGCGGAACAAGAGTAAATATTGAAGGAGAAAGCCAAAACCCGCTGTCTCCCCTGCCCGAGATAGATATCGACAAATTTTTTTCAATACCCATAAAAGTTACCGATAATATCGTAAATATCAACGGGTCTTCGCTCCTTTTGAATGAGCGCACGATTAAAACAGAAAAAATCGCAAACGGCAATATCGGATAACGGATAAGACGCCGATCATAACTGATAGAAAACACGATCCTCAAATTTTTGGACGATGTTTTCAAGGAATACGCTAATAACTATGTATCACAAAAAAAAGATGCCCCATGTCGTTAAAAACAATCAAAAAGAGAGAGCCAACTATCAACTTAATTTCGAGCCCCGTTTTTATCTGTATCTTGAAATAGCTCTACTCGGATTTCTTGCCGTTATTTTTTCTCTTTCAATTTCGGCATCGCTTTTCGGTATGCCGAATATACACAGCCCGCTTGGTGATTTCTTTGCGAATTCGTATGGAATACTTTCTTTTATCATTCCGGCATACTTTGTGTGCGCCGCGCTTATTTTATTCGATAAAACATTCCGTCCGCGCTGGATTTTTCTTTTAAACAGCATCATATTCCCGTTTTTGACCTTGGCGATAAGTTTTTCCTTTATGCGTGATTTTGATTTTTACGCACAGGAAATAGCAGTTTTTGAGACGATTGGACGACAGGGCCTTAGTCTTATTACTGTCGCAATTACCATGCTTGAGTGTTTTGTCATTATATCGCTTGCATCCCTGTTTTTTCCCGCTTCAAGCACGAGAAAAGTCCACGGGACAAAAACATCGTATACCCCAAGCACCAATCAAAACAATGAAGTAAAAATACTACGTATCCCGTTTTATACAAAAGAGAACAGCATCCCACCGCAGGAAAAACAGGAAATAATTACCGGACATCCCGCCGCCGCCGTGTTTCAGGAACCCTCTCTGGAAGATATAAACAAGGAATTCTCCGTGGTTTTTGATGAACTTACCGATAAATTGTCCTCGTTAAGCGATGATTTGGGACTTATTGATTTTAAATTCGATAAACTTGATGAAAACATAAAAACATTGAATTCCGAACTGGGAGGCGCGTTAAATCAGACAGGCGAAAGGGCGACATTGGAGTTAATAGAAGATATAGAAGACGCCGAACTTATCGAAACTATTGATGCTCATTTACGCAAGGGTGAGCAAAGAGTGCTTGAAGCCGGGGATCAGCCTTTTTATCCGCTTTCAGAAAACATTGATCCGCTTGCCGACGATGAGAGCATAGAGAACTCGGTGTACGACAGCGATGAAACAGTTGAGGGATTTGATATTGACGAGGATGAATTCACGGCCTCAGGGGGGAATGGGTTTCCCGTATTTAAGGCAGCAGGGGAAAGGCAGGTTTCATCGGAACTTGAGACTATTATAGAAAAAGCGGAAGCAGCCGCAGCGATAAAGACCGAGGAAATATTAAAGTCTCATGACAATCCGGATAGTAAAAAAAAAGCTGCCCCTTTAAAAGTTCCTAAAAAGTATAGTATTCCTCTTGACGGTATTCTTAAAGAATATGCCGACAACCAGTATTGGATCATTGACGACACGACACGCAAGGCGGCGCGGATATTAACGGAAACCCTCAATGAATTTAATATTAAGGCCGATGTCACCGGTATCCGCAAGGGCCCGGTAATTACCAGTTTTGAAATTTTACCCTCGCCAGGTGTTAAACTCTCAAAAATTGTCAATTTACAGGATAATATCGCGCTTCGTCTTGCGGCAGCATCGGTTCGTATTGTAGCGCCGATTCCCGGTAAACACGCAGTGGGCATTGAAATCCCCAATAAAAACCGGAACATTGTTTCTTTCCGTGAAATTATCGAGGGAGAATTAAATAAAAAAGACGGCAGAAAAGCGGAGATTCCTGTGGTACTGGGGAAAAACATCACCGGAGAAGCGGTGACCGTTGATCTTGCCACCATGCCGCATCTTTTGATCGCCGGATCAACGGGCTCGGGGAAATCTGTCTGTGTAAACACGCTTATCCTGTCAATACTCTATCAGTGTACACCGGCGCAGTGCAAATTAATTTTGATTGACCCGAAAATCGTTGAGCTCAAATTATACAATGACATTGCACATCTTTTAACGCCGGTTATAACCGAGCCAAAACGCGCGTTTCAGGCATTGCAGTACTGTATTTTCGAAATGGAGCGCCGCTATAGCTGCCTTGACAGTATAGGAGCACGCGATATAAAAACATATAACAGGCGTATAAAAGAGAGGAATATTGCCGCCGAGTATATGCCCTATATTGTTGTTGTTATTGACGAGTTTGCCGATTTAATGGCAACAACAGGAAAAGAACTGGAGTCAACTGTTGCCCGTCTTGCCGCAATGAGCCGCGCTGTGGGGATACATCTGGTGCTTGCGACTCAACGTCCTTCAATTGATGTTATTACCGGTTTGATAAAATCAAACATACCAAGCAGAATCGCGTTTATGGTCGCCAGTATGATGGATAGCCGTATTATCATAGATACAACAGGCGCGGAAAAACTCTTGGGCAGAGGGGATATGCTTTACTCCGGCGTAACCGAGCCTTTTCCGATTAGATTGCAGGGGGCGTTTGTTTCTGAAGACGAGGTAGAGCGCGTTGTTGAATATGTAAAGAATTTCGGTGAGCCTGAATACATTGATGAAGAAATCTTTTTTGACGAAGAAGATGACGAAGTCGGACCGCTTGCATTTGAGGATGGAGACGACCCGCTGTATGAAAAAGCTATGGGCATTGTCATTCAACAGGGCAAGGCAAGCGCCAGTTATATACAAAGGCGCCTCAAGATAGGTTACAACCGGGCCGCACGTCTTATTGAGGAAATGGAAAGGCGCGGTGTTGTTGGCCCCTCACAAGGTTCCCGTCCGAGGGATCTCCTACGGGCGGTTTAGAGGGTAGTTGGGGTTAAGAAGGGTAAATGGGGGTTGAGAGGGTGGGGATGCTTCCCGCAACCCCTAAAGGCTATTGCGGCTAAGAGGCCGGTCAATGCGTATAGCTTCACCCAAGAAATCAATTTTTCTGCCTTCGATTAAAATCTGCACATCATGTACACTGGAAAATTCCGTTGCAGTCCACACGATCTGCCGTAAT
>JAITXS010000094.1 GCA_031284645.1 Spirochaetaceae bacterium
CAAGGCTTCTATATCGTACATCGTACTCTCCTATATCAATCCCGCAGATTTAAACGCCGGAAATAAATTTTGAGGACACAAAGGCAGACGGTTTATCCCGACACCCGTTGCGTTAAGCAGGGCATTCCGGATTGCCGCACCGCCGGGCACTGTGGGCGGTTCGCCAAGCGCTTTATTCCCGTAAGGTGATGTCGGCTCAAAATACTCAACAAAGCGCGCTTCCAGATGAGGATGATCCAGGGTTGTGGAAAGTTTATAATCAAGCAGATTGCCGTTTAAAAGCCGTCCGCTTTTTTCATCGTAAAGCATCTGCTCGCTCATTCCAAAGCCAATGGCCATGCTCATACCGCCGTGCGCCTGCCCCTCGGCCAAGCGAGGATTTAAAACTTTACCGCAGTCATGAGCATTTACCATATCAAGGAGTTTTACTTTCGCAAACGGAATATCAACCTCAACTTCGGCAAAACAACAGCCGAAACTATACGCATTTGATTTAACCTGAGCTGTTCCTTCTGCGGTAATATGCTCTGCATAGTCCATACTGTAAAGTCTTTCAGTGGCAAGTTTCTCAAGGGACATTAAAACATCATTTTTATCGGACAAAGACACGATGTTTCCATCCACAAGATCAAGTGTCTCCGGACTCTTTTTCGTGTACTCGCCTGCCGCCTTCAGTATTTTCCCTTTAAGAATGAGGGCGACTTTATGCACTGCCATACCGCCGACATAACTTTGACGTGAGCCGTACGCGCCGGTACCAAAAGGAGTAATATCGGTATCCTGAGTACTTATCGTATGAATACTTTCCATAGGAACGCCGAGTGTATGGGAAGCCATCTGGGCAAAAATCGTGTCGGCACCTTGCCCTATTTCTGTTTCGGCAAGCTGAATCTGAACACTGCCGTCCTGGTTTAATACCATTCTGCACGATGACGCCTCAAGCGAGATGGGCCACACTGCCGTATTATACCAGAAAAACGCCATACCGATACCACGCCGGATATCTCCGCTCTGATTTTTATAGAGCGCCCGTTTTTCATCCCAATTGATATACGACTTGCATTGATCAACACAGGCCCGAAATGCATCGAAACGATACACATTTTTTGAAAACGGATCAGTATAGCCGACAGGCATAACATTTTTAAAACGCAGATCAATCGGATCAATATTCATTGCATAGGCAATATCGTCCATCAGTGATTCTATGGCAAAAACACTTTGCGGTGTACCATAGCCCCGCATGGCCCCGGCTGTGGCAGTATTCGTATAAACCGTATAAAGCTTTGTCCGCCGCGCTTTTTCATCCTGATACAGCTGGCGGAACACATTGCTGCCTTTTGCCGCGATACCGTGCCCGTGTGAGCCGTACGCGCCTTGATTTGAATACGCCGTATAAGAGCGTGCAACAAGCTTGCCGTTCGGACGCAGGTATGCGCTCAGGTATATTTTCTCTCCGTGGCGCACCCGCGTATTAAGAAAAACTTCCTCGCGGGAAAGCTCGAGTTTTACCGCCCTGCCCCCGACGAGTGTGGTTAAATACGCATTAAGCGGCTCATACAACGCATCCTGTTTGTTGCCGAAACCACCGCCGACATAAGGCTTTATGATACGAACCCTGCCCCAAGGCAAACCAAGAGCCATCGCGACGATACGGCGCACAATATGAGGAATCTGGGTTGAGGATACCACCACAATACGGCCGCTTTCCATGTAGGCAAATGAAACAACTGTTTCAAGATGACAATGCTGCACTATAGGTGTTTCATAAACACCCTCGAATTTCAGCAAACCTTTTTCCTGAATTGCTTCTTCAAAATTACCGTCCTCTATCGCTGTTTGCTTTAACACATTGTCAGGACAACTTTCATGGATCGGAACGCCGCCGGCCATCGCCGCTTCGGGAGAGAGGACAGGCGGATATTCCTCGTATTCAACTTTAATCTTTTTAAGTGCGCGATTTGCGGAAATTTCGTCTTCCGCGATAACGGCGGCAATATCGTCGCCGTAATAACGCACCCTGCTGTTCAATAATTTTCTGTCGGCAGGGTCTTGGTGGCTGGGATCAGTCGACCAAGGATGTCCTGCCGTTGGAAATTCAATGTCGGGTACATCAAAACAGTTCACAATTTTGATGACACCCGGCACTTTTTCCGCTTCACTGCTATCTATTTTGAGAACACGCCCATTTGCGATAGTAGAATGAAGTATTTTCGAGACAAGTATATTTTTATCCGCAAGATCATCAGTATACTTTGCCCTTCCGCTTACCTTTTCATAGGCGTCCACACGAGTTACACTCTGCCATACACTCACAACTATCCTCCTGCATACATTATTTGAGCTTGTCCCAAAAATCAGTGAATTAGGGACAACTTATCTTTTCAGGTCTTCCACAGTCGCTTCTTCCACTGCTGTTTTCATACGGACTTTCTCCTCCTCTGAAGGCGGGAACACGATATTCAGCACAATCGAAAAAACACAGACAGAAACTGTCGTGTCTTTAAAGAGAAACTGAATTGCCTCCGGCAGATGAGCCACCAACACTTTGTTTTCCCCGATTGCATACGCTACACCAAAAGTAATGGCAAGAATAAGCAGATTCCTGTCGGAAAATCCGGCTTTGGCAATAAGCTTCATGCCGTTGAGCATGATCATCGCGAAAACAGTAACAACAGCGCCGCCCAAGACGCTGGAGGGCATAACGGAAAAAACCGCACCGATTTTAGGTGAAAGACCGGCAATGACCAGCACGGCGGCACCGGTTGCAATACAAAATTTGTTTACAACCTTGGTCATAGCGACAATACCGGCATTCTGTCCGAATGCTGTATTCGGCAAGGTATTAAAAAGGGCAGCAAACATTGATCCTGCGGCATCAGCCATAACAGCGCCGGACATTTCTTTCGCCGAGGACTCCCGATCAAAGGCAGCGATGGTAATGCCGTTTATATTTCCCATTGTTTCAAGTCCGGAAACAATATACAAGGCAGCAATACTCAAGATCGCCTCAACACGGAATTCCGGTGCAATAAAAAACGGGATCGGCAGAGCAAAGGCTTTTGCGTCTGAGATCTGTTGAAAATTCACCTGCCCCAAGACAATTGCCAGAATATAACCGACAAGAATACCGAGCAAAATCGACGAAATTTTAAACATACCCTTTGCGAAGCGCTGTAAAAGCACGATGACAAGGAAAACTGATCCTCCGATAAGAAGATTTTGCCAAGATGCGTAACTTGCGGCAAGCGCATTGTTCAGGCCCGCCTTCGCCGCAGCTTCCGCTGCCGCACCGCCTGCAAAATATTGAACGCCAACAGGAAGAAGATGCATGCCAATTGTCATCAACACAGCACCGATGACCAGCGGGGGAAAGAATCTCCGTAAGGGCTTTATGAAGAAACCCATCAGCACTTCTACCACAGCGCCCGCAAGTGCTGCGCCAAGGACAACACTAAGACCGAATTCAGCGCCTATCGTTGCCATAGTCGGAACAAAGGCAAAGGATGTTCCCATAACAATGGGCATGCCCGCGCCAATCTGATACGAACCTATCTTTATCGGATAGAGCTGTAAAAACGTTGTCATGCCGGAAGCAAACATACAACACTGAATCATGATCATACGCTGTTCCGGGGTAGCGATAGCCACTCCGGTTCCTGAAGCGACAATGCCGCTCAAAACAAGTACCGGCGCGAGGTTGCCGATAAACATCGACAACACATGTTGTAGACCAAGTGGAAGCGCGACTTGCAGCGGCGGTTTGCCGTTCAACTGATACACTAATTTTCTTCCGTCAGTTTTATCACTCATAATGATCTCCTCTTTTTTTTAGTGCGCAATCTCTTTGCGGACTTTTCCACCTCGCAGCGCACCATTAATCAAGTATCTCAATCTTAAATCGTACACTATCACGCAATGATTTTTGTTCCTGTCTTACCTTCAATACCCTCCTTTGCCTTTTTTAATTCGGTGATCAAAGCGGTACCGGAGGGGTTTTTACGGACAAAAGAAAGTGCCGCCTGAACTTTCGGCAGCATTGATCCTTTGGCGAACTGATTTTCTGCGATATACTTTTCCGCTTCCGCGGCACTCAGGATATCCAGCCCTCTCTGGTTACTCTTACCAAAGTTTATCGCGACTTTTTCCACGGCAGTAAGGATAATCAGCATATCTGCATTAAGCGCTTCGGCAAGTTTTGCCGAGGCAAAGTCCTTATCAATAACAGCATAGGCTCCGTGAAACTGCTCGTCGGACCACAACACAACAGGAATACCGCCGCCGCCGGCAGCGATGGGAATCTGCCCTGCTGCAAGAAGGGCCTTGATAGACTCAATCTCGATAATTCTCATCGGCATGGGCGAGGCAACAACACGTCGCCAACCGCGGCCCGCGTCCTCCATAACAGGGACGCCCTGCGCTTTAAGCTTTTCCGCTTCGGCTTCCGTCATAAAACTGCCGACAGGTTTTGTCGGATTTTTAAACGCCGGATCATTGGGATCAACTTCCACTTGCGTAATAATCGTCGCGACAGGATTGTTTTTTATGCCGCGCAGATACAATTCCCGGTCAAGCGCGTTCTGTAAATCATAACCGATATAACCTTGGCTTAACGCAACACAGACACTCATCGGCAGTACAGGAAAGTGCCAATCAGCCTTGGAAGCGGTCTCAAAGGCGTTATTTATCATACCGACCTGCGGCCCGTTGCCGTGTACAAGAACAATTTCATGCCCTGCCTCGACCAAATCCGCAATAGCTTTTGCCGTGGTTTTTACGGCGTCCATTTGTTCTTTTAAATTATCTCCAAGCGCGTTTCCGCCTAAAGCGATAACAATTCTTTTTTTCATAAGACATACCTCTTAATAAAACAGCAAGGGATCGGGGAACAAGAGAAATGTTTTTTAATTTTTAAAAAACTCTTTTCTGTTCCCCGTTTCTTCTAATTGTTTGTCCCGAAAAACCTTTTTTCAGCGCGAGCAGTAAGTTCTGCCAGTGTTTTTTGCGGATATTTTACTTTAGAGAGGAATATCATCGCGGCGATGATATAAGGCTTGTGGCTCGCTTCCTTGTAAAGCGGCACGCGGTAACGATCAAATACAGAACCTGCAACCTCGCCTTCCTTGCAGCTTATACCGGAGATGTCGGCGGGGAGGCAGTGGAGGTAAAGTGCCTTGCCGTCCCGCGTGGACTGCATAAGTTTTTCCCCGCACTCCCAATTCTTGTGATTGGCGTTTTGTGCAAGCAGTTCCTTTTCAAGGGTTTTAATCCCGTCTGTATCGCCGTCACCATAGAGTTTTGTCCGTTTTTCCATTGCAGCAAAGGGTGCCCAGCTCTTGGGGTACACAATATCGGCGTCTTTAAACGCATCTTCCATTGAATTTGACTTGGTGAATGTGCCTCCGTTTAAAAGAGCGTTCTTTCGGGCAACTTCTTCAACTTCCGGCATCACCTCGTAACCTTTCGGATGCGCGAGATGAACATCCATACCAAATCGGGTAAAAAGCCCGATAACGCCTTGCGGTACGGAAAGCGGCTTGCCGTAGGAGGGAGAATACGCCCAAGTCATCGCGATTTTTTTACCTTTAAGATTTTCTACTCCGCCGAAATGATGGATGATATGATTCATGTCGGCCATACACTGTGTGGGGTGATCGATATCGCATTGCAGATTGACGAGGGTCGGACATTGCTCAAGTACGCCGTCAAGGAAACCTTCCTTTACTGCGTTGGCAACGCTGTGCATATAGGTATTACCCTTGCCGATATACATATCATCACGGATACCAATAACATCAGCCATAAACGAAATCATATTTGCTGTTTCGCGTACGGTCTCGCCGTGGGCAACCTGTGATTTCCCTTCATCAAAATCCTGCACTTCAAGACCAAGCAGATTACACGCAGAGGCGAAACTAAAGCGTGTGCGTGTCGAGTTATCACGGAAGAGTGATATAGCAAGACCTGACTCGAAAATTTTTGTCGAAACATTATCCTCACGGAGTGCCCGGAGCGCATCGGCAACGGTAAAGGTCGCCATAATCTCGTCAAAAGTTTTTTCCCATGTAAGGAAAAAATCATTTCCGTACATATTACGAAAATTAAGTTTGTCTAATTTTTTAGTAAATTGTTTAATATATGACATATTTTGTCTCCTAACTTGATTTGTTTTCTAAAGATTCAGGCCGGAATTCATCGGGGAAGCAGATGATAAAAATCTTGCATCCTACTCCGAATTCTGTATCCCGAATCTTGTGTATCACTTTTGCCCGGTATAAAGAGAGGGCAATGCTGCGTATACCGCCGCACAACGAACTAAATCTTCTTTCCATGTTTTTTCATTGGGAGCGTGAGCTTCCTCTTCTTTGCCGGGGCCAAACCCTATGCAAGGAATCCCGTTGCGTCCCATGATAGCAACACCGTTTGTCGAGAAAGTCCATTTATCAACCTTGGGCTTACCGTACATACCCTCGTAGGCTTTGACCATAGCCTGTGTCGGTGCTGCATCTTCGGGGATAACCCATGTGGGAAAATAACATTCGATAGGATACACAACACCGGTATAACTGGGCCTGTCGTATTGATACATCGAAACTTCCGCTTTGTATTTTTTTACCGACGGAAGCGCCCGAATTTCATCAAGCGCCAACTCGTGGGTCTCGCCCCAGGTAAGGCGGCGATCAATTGAGATCGAGCAGCTATCGGCTACAGCGCAGCGCGAAGGAGAGGTAAAGTAAATCTGCGAGGTAGTAAGCGTGCCTTTCCCCAAAAACGGATCGGTTTTCAGCTTATTGTTCAGATCTCTTACTTCAAGAAGAATCTCCGCCATCTTGTAAATAGCGTTATCCCCCCGCTCAGGTGCGGAACCGTGGCAGGATATACCCTTAACATCAACACGGATTTCCATCCGTCCGCGATGACCGCGATAGATATTACCGTTGGTAGGCTCGGTAATAACGACAAATTCAGGACGAATCTTTTCCTCTTTGATGATGTACTCCCAACAGAGGCCGTCACAGTCTTCTTCCTGCACCGTACCGGTAACCATCACGCGGTATTTGTCGCTTAAAAGCCCCAAATCCTTCATGATTTTTGCCCCGTAAACCGCTGAGACTATGCCGCCAAGCTGGTCGGAAGTACCTCTTCCGCCAATTTCGGCATCATTTTCGTAGCCTTCAAACGGGTCGAATTTCCAATTCTCCCGATTCCCGACGCCAACCGTGTCAATATGAGCGTCAAAGGCGATGAGCGTCTTTCCTGTGCCCATATACGCGATCACATTACCCATCTTGTCGATGCCGGCTTCATCAAAGCCAAGCTTTTTCATTTCCTCGACAATCCGAGCTGCAGTTTCTTTTTCGCCGCAGCTTTCCCCCGGAAGGCGCACGATATCACGAAGAAACTTCGTCATATCGGCTTGGTAGCCCTCTGCTTTTGATTTGATTGCGTTAAAATCCAACATATTATCTCCTCTTCTATCAATATTCTTTCAATATCAATATTATAGATCATAAACATTAAGCGATCGAATGTCTCTTCAATACATAACTTAAGATAACTTAAGATAACTAAAAATCCGAGTCCTCACTAAAAGTTCGTTTAGGGTAATGCGCAAGGAATTCCGTAGTCTCTCTCCGGGGCGGGAAAAGCAGACTAAAGCCCACAAACGCAGTGCAGGCAAAGACCAAGCCCGGGATAACCGGCTGCCGTTCCCATCCGAAAAACGTCAAATCGGGAATAAGGTGGCGTTCAAAAACAATGGACACCAGACTGCCAACCAGAAGGGAAGCGACCGCTCCGGCTGTTGATGCTTTTTTCCAATAATGCCCTAGTACATACGGGAAAAACGCCCCGGCGGCACGTAAGGTAAACGAAAATACCAATAAATCCATGATGCTTGCCGCTTCCAGAGCAATCAACACGCTGAATATACCGACAACAATCATCGCGGATCGTGTAACCAGGAGCATCTCATGCTCTCGTGCCTCTTTTCTGATATAGCGCTTCCATATATCATGACTGAAAATCGAGCCTGCGGCGAGCAAGTCCGATTCCGCACTGGACATCGTTGCCGAAATAATCCCCACAAAGAGAAGCCCGACAACGAATGCAGGCATAGTAAACACTGCCAACACGGGAAGGGAATACAGGGAACCCTGCATAAGTATAAAATCTTTGTCAATCTGACCTGTTTTAACAATGGCAAGGATAATGATGCCAAGTACGGCAGGGATAAACGCATAGATACCGTTGATAAGGGCGGCTATCATGGAACCACGCCTTGCGGCTTTGCCATCACTTGCCGAATAATAACGGGAAACCACTTCTTGCCCAACGGTAAAGCTTGCCAGATACATCACGGAAAGAGCGATAATCGCCTGCGGTCCGCCGATCCCTTTAAAAAGATCCAGGCTTTCAAGAGATACATTTGCTCGAATCTGACTCCAACCACCTGCAAAATTGACCGCAAAGGGAAGGGTAAGGAATATACCCAACACAATAAGAATTATCTGAATAAAATTGGTGACGGCAACGCCCCTCATGCCGCCCATAACGGAACATGCTGTTATAACGCTTCCTGCGATAAGTAAGGAGATCGCCCAGCTTGTGCCGAACAGAATGGAAAATACCGCCGCTGTTGCCATAAACTGTCCTGCGGTAAATCCAATCATCGGCAGAAGCATGGTGATTGAAGTAAAAACACCGGCGAAATCGCCGTATCTCCGGCGGAAATATTCGGGAACGGTCTTAACTCCTGCTTTACGCAATTTCGGTGCAAACAGGGAAATCACCATAAAAGCGATTCCCATTGTGAGTATGTACCATACAGCGCTCAACCCCCAACGCGAAGCGCCGAGATTGCTGGCATTTTCTACAACGCCCAAGGTGGCCCCTATGCCGATTTCCGTTGCGGCAAGGGAAGCCCCTATCAGAAGCGGCCCCATCCTGCGACCGAAAAGCATGAAATCCGTTGAGGATTTCATGCGACGGAATGCCAGGTATCCGACACTCAACATCACGAGCAGATAAACAGTAACAATAACAATGACCGTTCCCTGCATAGCTCCCTTTTATCCAAGTTTATCCACGCGAAAAATCCTGAATCAAACACGAGGGATAAAAATCAGCAAAAAGCCTTAAAAAACCCCTGCAACGTTACATTGAGAATAACGGATCCACGTTTCTAATACGACGGATATTCCCCGTCCCATACAATACTCTGATAGCGGCGGGGATCCGTGTCCCCTTCCGTGCTAAAGACAAGTACGACAGAATCTTCATTGAGAGCGAGTGCATCCCGAAAGTCCCGGTAATCGTCACTTTCCATTAAAGCCGTTACCAGTCCCGTGGGAACCGCACCGGATTCACCGGAAATGACTCGCGTGTCTCCGTGAAGCGGGGCACCAAGAACACGCATCCCTCTTGCACTGACCCAATCAGGAGCAGACACAAAGAAATTTGCATGATTTTTGAGGATCTGCCATGAAATGGTATTTGCCTCACCGCAGGCAAGCCCTGCCATAATTGTATTAAGATCACCGCCGACAGCGATAAGTTTATTTTCTGCTGCCGAACGGTAGATACAGTCGGCTGCAGAAGCTTCAACAACGGTGAGTATCGGGGGATTCTCCTTGTACGCATTGGCAAAAAAGCCCTGTACGGAGCCGGCAAGCGATCCGACACCGGCCTGCACAAAAATATGCGTCGGGCGTTCAACACCATATGAATGGAGCTGCTGATCAGCCTCAAAAGACATGGTACCGTAACCTTGCATGATCCATGCGGGTATTTTCTCGTAACCATCCCATGCGGTATCCTGTACCATCACACCATTCGGGTCTTTTGACGCCTTTTCATTGGCAAGACGCACAGCGTCATCATAATTAAGATCAGTGATTGAAGCATCAGCGCCTTCTTTGAGGATATTTTGCAGACGGATTGGCGAGGATCCTTTGGGCATCAAAACCACGGATTTTTGCCGGAGTTTGTTTGCCGCCCAGGCGACTCCTCGTCCGTGATTGCCGTCCGTTGCCGTGTAAAAGGTAATATCTCCAAGCTCTTTCTTTAAATGGTTGGATACAAGCATATTATAATCAAGCTCTGAAATATCTTTCCCTGTACGCTCGGCGATATAACGGGCAATTGCATAAGATCCGCCAAGTACTTTAAACGCATTCAAATTAAAGCGATAGGATTCATCTTTAAGGTAAAGGCCTTTTATACCAAACCTGAACGCAAGCTTGTCAAGCCTGACAAGCGGCGTCTCATTGTACTGGGGGAAACTTTTATGAAAATTATGGGCTTTACGCATCTGAGAAGGCGTCATCAGGGCCATGCTCTCAACACAATCTGTTTTGGGCATAGTGTTTTTTATCCATTTTATTGGTTCTTTCACAAGACCTCCTTGTTGAGCTTGGGGAATCGGGTTTTGGGCGGAGTGCTGTTCATTCATTTGAAAGCCTCCGTTTTTTAGACCTCGGCTATTGCTTCAATTTCACACAGCACATTTTTCGGCAGTGTTCTTACCGCGACACAGGAGCGTGCCGGTTTTCCGGTAAAATGCTTGGCGTAGACCTCGTTAAAGGCCGCGAAATCAGCCATATCGGCAAGGAAACAGCTTGTTTTTACGACTTTGGCAAGCGAAGTTCCCGCTTCCTCAAGTATCGCTTTAAGATTCTTAATACACTGTTCCGCCTGTTCTGCCGCTGTTTTCCCCACAACTTCGCCTGATTTCGGGTCTAAGGGAATCTGACCGGATGTAAAGGCAAGATTACCGACTATAAAGCCCTGAGAATAAGGGCCAATGGCTGCCGGTGCCGCACTGCTTTGGATAAGTTTCATATTACCTCTTATATAGTAAGTATAGAATTTTCAAGCTTTGTTCAAGGCTGCAGTCTTAAGCAAAGCCTATCCTTACAGGATATCATGAAAAGAACGAAATATCAAGCGGTCGCATTGCCTAAAAAATAATCTAGCCGAAAAGGGGTGGTTGCCCAAGAACAAAAATCTAGCCGAACTTAAGCTCATGAAAACTTAAGCGACATCCTGACAGGATGTGTTTTTAGTATAAATTTTATTTTTGTTTATTTGCAAGAGCTTTTCAATTGCCGCATTTAGAT
>JAITXS010000102.1 GCA_031284645.1 Spirochaetaceae bacterium
GGGTATTGGGTATTGGGTATTGGGTATTGGGTATTGGGTATTGGGTATTGGGTATTGGGGCACGGCGCTGTGCGCATACGGCGACAGGTATTCTACTGCACCATCAATGAGAGAGAAAATCAGCTGGACTGCTTCCGATATGAGATCGTTCACCTCTTTCCTCATGGTGATAGTGTATGATAAATGTCATGAATGTGTCAAGCAACCTTTAGCACATCTCATTTGAAACATATCTACATTAGGGTCTTCGGGCTGGGGTATAGGGTATAGATTTTACCAGAAAGTCCCTGCCCCGAACCCAACTCTCCTAAACCTTTGCTTCGGGTAGAGGGTCGAAATAGGGTTTTGGTTTTACCACAGAAAGGGTATACGCCTGAAAATCTCAATGTGCTGCGAAAAATAGCGTTTGAAAAGTTCCGGCACTAGCGGAAGCTGCCCTCCCGTGTTATAATTTGATTATAGATACCGGAGGTTTTCAGATGAGTATTACAAGCTATCTTTCTACTCTTCCGCTCAAAAACATAGTACCTTATAACGGTATACCGCCTAAGGGAGCGATTACATTTACCGGAATTCCCCGGCAAAATCCTGCCGATAAAAAGAAAATTATCCTTGTGCAGGAGCTTTCCGGCGAAAAACCTGTTGTAACGGAATTTAAATTGGATGATATTCTTTACATGGAGGAGATTCCCCAAGCGGTGACGGAAAGCGGCGAGGGAGTTCCTAAAATTAAGATTTGGGTTCGTAAAAGGGCAATTGGTCTTCTTCTTGAGCCTTTCGAGGTGGATAATCCTGTTCATTTTATCGGCATTACGCAAGAAGCGGAAAAGCGTCTTTTAAAAGCACAAGGAAATGGATAGTATCCTCTGCGATCTCTGCCCGCATCATTGCGTGATACAAAACGGTAAAAGAGGAATATGCAAAGTTCGGGAAAACCGCGGGGGCAAGCTTTTTTTGCCATATTATTCTTATATCAGCTCATCGGCAATTGATCCTATTGAAAAAAAACCGCTTTATCATTTTAGACCGGGCTCTCTTATCCCGTCTTTTGGTTTTGTCGGCTGCAATCTCCGCTGTCCTTTTTGTCAGAACTGGGAAATTTCGCAAAGAACCGAATGCGGCGCTCGCTATTATACTTGTGAACAAATTATAAATTATGTATCTCAAGGGGGATTCCCGCATATCGCGTATACGTATTCGGAGCCTTTAGTGCACTATGAATTTCTTCTTGAGTGTATGAGACTTGCGAAAAAAAATGATATTACAAATGTTCTGGTAACAAACGGCTGTATCAACAAAGATTATGCCGACATGATTCTGCCGCTTACCGGCGCGGCAAATATTGATT
The DNA here is from genome assembly GCA_031284645.1 of Spirochaetaceae bacterium. Lineage (GTDB taxonomy): Bacteria > Spirochaetota > Spirochaetia > Treponematales > Breznakiellaceae > JAITXS01. The sequence goes on from JAITXS010000102.1 coordinate 1,349, forward strand.
TAAAATCCTTTAACGAAGATCATTATAAAAATATATTGGGCGGCGATCTGCCGGCTGTTCTTGCTTTTATCGAAAACGCTTTTTCACAGGGTGTTCATATTGAGATTACGACATTAGTCGTAACAGGGTTTAACGATACATTCGAAGATATTGACAGATGTCTTGATTTTATTGCCGGTATTTCAAAAGACATACCCTATCATTTATCAGCATATCATCCGGCATATCAGTATCATGCGCCGGCCACTGATAAAACGCTCTTGCTTGAAATAGCAAAACGCGCAAAAGAGAAACTGCGTTTTGTTTATCCGGGGAATATACCTTAGTATTTTCAAACCTTGTTACGGAGATATAATACGATGATAATATAAGGAGTTCACGTATGGAAAAAGATTTTGTTATTATGGCGACACGCTCTATGAGGAGTTATGCTTCGCGGGTATTAGAGCATATATTAAAATATAAAAGTTTTGCCGATTACGGCGAAAGTATTAACGGTGTTTCAGCCCTGCATACCGACCGTTTTGCTGACGGTGAAATGGAAGTTGTTCTTAACAAGTCAATACGAGGTAAAGTTGCTGTGCTTTTTTCAGCTGCCTCGCGCAATGAAGCAGGCATTAATGTAGAAGAAGCAAAGATAGAACAGTATCATACGATTGATGTACTGGCCCGTTCTCAGGCAAAGAAAATTATTGTGTTTGAGCCCTATGTTTCCTGTTCGCGATCGGACAGAACAACGCGGCGCAGTTCTGTGGGGCTCTGGGTTCATTTTAAAACGCTTGCATCTTTAGGCGTTAATCATATTGTTACCTATCAATTACACTCCGATAAATCAAAATCAATACTTGATCCGACCTTATGCGTGCTTGATGATATAGATGCGTTTAACTTGCTGTCAAAATATATCTGTGACAAGTATATTAAAACCAAAGCAGTACTTGATGATGTTGTCCGCAAGGAATGGGCGTTTTGTTCTGTTGACTCCGGCGGTGAAAAAATTGCGCGTTTTTTTGCCAATTCTTTCGGTACTCAGCTTGTTGTCGCACATAAACAGCGTGATTATTCGAAAGCTAATACGATTGAATCAATAAATATTCTTTCTGCTGTTCCCATTGAGGGCAAGAAGCTTTGGATTGTTGACGACATGATTGATACCGCCGGATCTGCTGAAAGCCTTGTCTATGCGCTTGCACAGTACCATCCCGCAGAAATAAATCTTATGGCGGTTCATGCGCCTTTTTCCGCGCCCGCAGAACAGCGTCTTATGAAACTTCATGAGAAAGGTCTGCTCAATCACCTTATTGTGAGTGATACGGTTCATGGCCTGCCATCAATGCCGCTTGCCATGCCGAACCTGGAGATCGTATCATCGGCTCAATTATCCGCCAATATTATATGGAACATCATAACGAATCATTCGATGACGGATATTCGCCAATCGTTTAATACGGCAGACTATCTGAGTAAGCCGGGGCTGTTTTAAATGGCAGTGAATGCGGTTTTCTCCGGTATAAAACAATGCAGGTCTTACGGTAATGGTTATATTTATTTTTTTGTATGATGGATATTGATCTTTTATTCCAGCGTGCGCGTATCATTCGTAATACCCGCGCTTTTTTTGATAAAGAAAACTATCTTGAACTTGACACGCCGCTTCTTTCTCCGGATTTAATCCCGGAAAGCTGTTTGGAAGTTTTTAAAACAGACTATATTTCACCGGCGAACAGTGCAAAAAATAATAACAAAGAATTATATCTTGTACCTTCTCCGGAAATTTGGATGAAAAAAATAATCGCTGAAAAACGGATAAATATATATCAAATAGGTAAATGTTTCAGAAACTGCGAGTCAATCGGAAGAACACACAACCCTGAATTTACCATGTTAGAATACTATACTATGAACGCTGATTATACTGATTCTTTACTTGTTACCGAAGCATTATTCCGTGCGCTTTTATCGGACAGCACTCTTGTACAGTTTCAAAGTGAAAAAGAACTGGAAGAACTTTCTCCGCCCTTTCTCCGTTTAAGCATGGATGAAGCCTTTACCCAATTTGCCGGATTCAGTCTAATCACTGCAATAGAAAACCATACGCTTAAAGAACACGCGGCTATGCTGGGGATTGAGGCGCGGCCTGAAACAAGTGATGCTGATCTATACAATTTAATATTTATCCATTGTGTGGAACCGAATCTGCCGAAAAATAAACCGCTTGCTTTGCTTGATTATCCCGCTATAGTACCCTGCCTTGCACAACTAAATGAGGGCTCAAAAAAATCAGCCCTGACGCGGCAGCGCTGGGAACTCTATATGCGCGGGCTTGAAATAGCGAACTGCTATTCGGAAGAAACAAATGCAGAGTATATAAAAAACTATTTTATCGAGGAAGGCGCATTAAAAAACAAATGCGCGGAAATCAAACACAGGATTGACTATGATTACCCAAAAATCTTTCTTTCCCGCAAAGAAGGCGGAGGGGAGATCATGTTCCCGCGTTGTTCCGGTGTTGCGCTCGGCATGGATAGACTGATTATGGCCTTGACAGGACGAAAAACAATAGACGCCGTCTTGCCATGCAATCAGTTTTCAATATAATATTGTATCATTTATGAAGCGATATTATTTTGATTGGGCCGCGACAGCAGTTCCTGAAACATTTGTATCAGGGGAAATCCCGTTTGGAAATCCCTCCTCAAAACACCGCGAAGGGGTAGCTGCACGAGAAGCTTTAGAAGATGCGAGGAAACGCTGCGCCGCTGTTCTGGGTATTAATCCCGAACAACTCTACTGGACATCCGGCGGCACCGAGTCCAATGCGATTGTATTATTTTCGTATTTAAAGCATTTGTCGCAGACAAGCGGCGTTTTGTTGGCAGGTATAAGCGAACATCCCTCAATAAGCGCAAATTGCGCTGTCTTGCAGGATTTCGGCGCGCCGGTGAGTTTTATTGATCTTGAAAAAGAAGGCGCGGTCAGCGTAAATACTCTCTCGAAAGCGCTTGAAAAACAAAAAAACGCCGGCATGATTGCAATCATGACGATGAACAATGAAACAGGCGCAATTGCAGACATAAAATCGCTGTCGACATTCATTCGCGCGCACACAAGCCGCCGTATTTTTTTTCACAGTGACATGGTTCAAGCGCTTGGCAAGATTCCGCTCAATTTATCGGATGGCCTCGTAGACTCAGCTTCTTTTTCGGCGCATAAAATCGGCGGGCCCCGAGGTATTGGTTTGTTGTATCTCAAACAACCCCTTGATGTTTTAATATCGGGCGGCAGGCAGGAACGCGGAATCAGAAGCGGCACAGAAAATCTTGCCGGGGCTCTTGCTTTTACCGAATGTATAGAGAAATATGCATCGGAACAAAATCTCGAAGCTCATTACCGCGATGCGGCAATACGAATGCAGTTTTTAATCAATTCTTTACGCGATATAAAAGGCTTTAAAATCATTCCCGAATGCCGAAAGGAAAACGACCCGCGCTTTTCACCGTATATACTCTTATGTGCCTTTGACAATATCCCCGGAGAAGTTATGGCCCGTGTCCTTGACGATAAGGGGTTTGCGGTCTCAACAGGTTCGGCCTGCTCGGCCTCCTCAAAAAATCATCCTGTACTTGAGGCTATGGGCATAGACAGCAAAACAGCGTTTAACACAATCCGCATATCACAGGGGTGGAGCACAACGCAGGATGATATAAAGGCGCTTGTTAGCTGTATAAAAACCATTGTAACGCAGCAGTTCTCATAATAATCATCCGGTACTTTTAATAAAAATCAGCAGCTTCCCGTTTTGGGGTAAAAGCGTTTATTTCGTCCGGAGCAGCAGATAAAACGGCTCACTGTAGTGCTGCAAGCTTTTCCCGTATAAATTCACTTTTTTCTTTTAATCCTATAGCGCCTGTTTGCAGGATGATAACATTCGGAGCCGCAGGATCAAGTTTTACTTTGCCGCCGCTCTCTTTTACCATACGGAGGAGCCGCTCAATTTTTATTTTCGCGACTTTTGTAAATTCAATACGAACGATTCCCTTGCGTTCTTTTAACGATGATACAGAAAGTTCCCGGCATATAATTTTAATTTCAGCAAGTGATAAAAGAGAAGCTGCGGAAGGCGGCGGCGGACCAAAACGTTCATACATTTCCGAGTAAACGCTTTCGAGTTCTTCTTTTGCGCGGACCGATGCGATCTTCTTATACATTTCCATTTTTTCCTGAGCACCTGCAATATAGGAATCGGGGATAAATCCTGAGTATTCCAGTTCAAGAAGTGTCTCCGTTTCGCTTTCATAATCTTCGTTTTGTAATTTTTGCACGGCACTATCAAGCAGGCGCAGGTACATATCAAAACCAACCGAATAAATATCACCGGATTGTTCCCTCCCGAGTAAATTTCCCGCGCCGCGGATCTCCATGTCTTTCATCGCGATCTTGAAACCGGATCCAAGCTCGGTAAAATCCGATACTGCCTGTAGGCGTTTCATCGCAAGTTCGGAGATAGCTTTATCATGCGGATAAAAAAGATACGCGCAGGCAGTTCTTTCACTCCTCCCGACCCTTCCCCGTAATTGATACAACTGTGATATCCCGTACATATCGGCTCGATCAATAATAATTGTATTCACGTTCGGTATATCAATGCCGTTTTCAATAATCGTTGTTGATACAAGGACATGAAATCCTCCGTGAATAAAACGATGCATCACATCTTCAAGTTCATGGCTGTCCATTTGTCCGTGCGCGGTCTCAATCAACATTTCAGGGACAAGACGTTCAATCCTGAATCGGATTTCTTGCAAGCTTTCAATTTTATTATGCAAAAAGAATACCTGACCGCCTCTCGCAACTTCAGCCCGTATTGCCTTCGCTATTTTTTCCTCGTTATACTCATCAATAAATGTTTCAATAGGATGTCTGTTCCGGGGCGGTGTTGTTAATAAACTCATATCCCGAATTTTCAATAAACTCATGTGCAGTGTCCGCGGAATAGGCGTTGCCGAAAGAGACAGACAATCAACATTGTATTTCATTTCTTTTAAACGTTCTTTATCTTTAACGCCAAAACGCTGCTCCTCGTCAATAACAAGCAAGCCTAAATCTTTAAACGCCATATCTTTTTGTATAATCCGGTGAGTGCCTATCAATATATCAATCTCACCGGCTTTGACCTGTTCGATTGTTTTCCGCGTTGTTTTTCCGTCAACAAAACGGGAAAGCATCGCGATACGCACCGGAAAACGCGAAAAACGCTCTTTGAAGTTTTCGCAATGTTGCTCAACAAGAATCGTGGTTGGGGCAAGAAACGCGACTTGTTTTCCTCCCATTATCGCCTTAAAACAAGCCCTCAACGCAACTTCCGTTTTCCCATAGCCGACATCACCACATACCAGTCTGTCCATCGGAACAGGTTTTTCCATATCTGCTTTGATCTCTTCAACACAACGCAGTTGATCAACGGTCTCGTCATAGGGGAAGCTTGCTTCAAACATGGTCTGCCATTCACCATCGCGGGCAAAGGCATAGCCCCGCGCTGCTTTTCGTTTTGAATAGAGCACAATCAAACGGGCGGCAAGTTCTTCTACCGCCTTCTTAACACGCTCCTTGCGGCCATCCCAGCTTTTTGAACCGATTTTATCAAGACGCGGCGAGGAACCCTCGTTACCGATATAACGCTGAACAAGATTAACCTGCTCTATCGGAACAAAAATTGTTTCGTCATCGGCATATTCAAGCTTGATATAATCACGCTCATTTCCCAGCGCGCGGATCCGCTCAATTCCTTTAAATAAGCCAATCCCGTAATTAATATGCACAATGAAATCGCCGGGATTGAGCTCAACAAAACTGTCAATGGCAGCGCTGCGCGTGGTCTTTAAAGAACGAGGAGGCCGCGCACGCCGCCCGAAAATCTCAGCTTCCTGCACAACAAGCAATTTTATTTCAGGTAAGCCAAAGCCCGCCGACAAGGGAGCATAGACAACATCCAGAGGAAGAGTGTGCGATCCGTTTTTGGCAAAAACCTTTCCGTTCTTTACCCCGGGGGCTCTGCCTCCGGTCTCCTTTTGGGGAAACGCCGGTGATATTCCTGCTTGAAGCCCGTCGTCTCCCGGTATATCTTTTAATATTTCTTTTATACGTTCAGTCTGGGTCTCCGATTCGCAGGCTACAATAATATGCCATGACTGGGAAAGTAAATTGACAAATTCATCTTTCATATAACTGATATTGCCGAAGAAAGTCCGCGGGGGGTCGCAGTTGATATGATGGGGAACAGGAAGCGGGGGCAGCGAAGCGGAATGAGCGTGAATATTCGTATCGGGGATATTTTCTTTTTTAAATAAGGTATTCGCTCTCATTGAAAAAAACGAAACCGCGTTTTGTACACGTGAAAGCAGATCGTAAAAGTTTAATAGTATTCGCTCCGGTGCGGGGACTTCAAATTCCGGATTATCGCGAAGGCTCATCCGGTATAAACTGCTATTCTCCCGTTCCAATGATTCTATCGCGTTTTCCAGGCGCTCTCTTTCAAGAAAAACAAAGACACTCTTGTCACGGGGAAAATAATCAATAAGAGAAGCTGCCGATTCAAACGCCAACGGAAAAAATAATTCCTCACCCGGGCAGTTTTTACGGCTCATCAGATTTTCCAGCACAAACTTTCCGTTATCGCGGAATTCCTGTGCGTGTAAAAGAGACTCACTTAACGCATCAATTCTATCATCGGTCCAGACGATCTCTTTTACCGGATGAATAAGTATCTCATCAACACTGTTCGTCTTGCCATCGTGAATAAAAGACTGTGTTTCAATGTCAAAAGCCCTGATTGACTCAACCCGGTCAAAATCAAGCAAAATCCTGTAAGCGTAATTTTCGCCGCCTAAAAAAACATCAAAGACCTCGCCTCTAAGCACAAACTCGCCGCTCATCTGCACACGGGGCACTCTTGTGTATCCGAAAGAAATCAGTTTTTCTGCAAGGGCAGCTGTATCAAGCTGAGCACCTTTTTTTATCGGAGAAAGCAGGGTTTTGATATATTCAGGCGGCGGCAGCGGAGAAAGGAAGGAGCGCTCACAGGCAATGACAACAGCTGTATTATTTCCGGCTGCAAGAGCGCTTAAAACTTTTGTCCGCTCGGCAAAAACCGGCGAAAGCGGGGATGCAGGACGATACGGGAGCGTTCCCCACCAAGGAAAAATCTCCGACCTTATGCCTAAAACCGACAGATCCGCGGCTAAAGCCGAAGCTTCCCGTTCTGTCGGAACCACAACAAGAAAAGGAGCGTTTTTTATCCGGTAGAGCAGTGCGATAAGTATTGAATGGAGAGCGCCTTGTACGCCTTCAATTTCAATGGGAAACGCCGATTTTTTATATGCGTTTAATATAAGCTCGACACCGCTCTCATGGCTTATTTCATTTTCAAACATATCAATATCATAATAATTTTAAGGCTGTGAATATGGTCTCCGAAAATGCGGCAAAGCGAGTATAGTAAGGGACGCTTGTCGGGCGCGCGGACCGGGAAAAATTTCAGCGGGTGTAAGCACCCACAATCTGAGTCTGCCCGGGGGTTTCCTTATGCCGCAGGCTTGTCTCAAAAACATGAAAACCGCTCCTAAGTTAGCAAGATTTCATCATTGGCCAGTTCTTTATTTTTTGCCGCTTTAAAGCGCTGCTGCAAGTCTGCAAGCGTAAGATTTTGTTTTTCTTTTCCGTTAATGTCAAGGATAATTTCACCTCCATCCATCATTAAGAGGCGATTACCTGTTTCAAGGGCGTGTTTCATGTTATGCGTGATCATCAGCACTGTTAAATTGTTTTCTTTGGCAAACTCACGGGTTAAGTTCATCACAATCTCGGCATTTACCGGATCCAAAGCGGCAGTGTGTTCGTCAAGAAGCAGGACTTCCGGTTTTGACATAATGGTCATCAACAAAGTAAGTGCCTGCCGCTGCCCGCCTGAAAAAAGACCGACATTATCACGAAGCCGATTTTCAAGCCCCAAGCCCAATCTTTTTAATTGAGCCCGAAAAATATCGCGTTTCGCGTTGTTTAAACTGATTTTTAGTCCCCGATACCCTTTTTTTTCACAGATAATCATATTATCTGCAAGGGCCATGTTTCCCGCAGTTCCCAAAAGCGGATTTTGAAAAATCCGGCCGATAAAACGCGCCCGTTTATATTCACTTTGCTTTGTAATATCAATCGCTCCGGCAGGGCTTATCAAACTGATTGAGCCGCCTGCACTCTGATAGGTTCCGGCAATAACATTCAGCAAAGTTGATTTTCCGGCTCCGTTAGAGCCAATAACCGTGATAAAATCACCTTTTTCAATTTTTAAACAGATCTGTTTTAATGCGTGATTTTCATCCGGCGTACCCTTTCCGAAAATTACGTTGATATTTTCAAGGACGAGCATTGGTATCCTTCTTTTTTGTTATAATGCTTCTCCCGATATTTTTACTCTTTATCATATCACTAAAAAACGACCCCCGGTATTTCGACACAATCAAACAGACAACAATCAGCAGGCCGGTAAGCAGTTTAAAATCATTCGGCCCCATACCGATCTGGTGCCCGTGAACACGGGCAAAAAACATCAGTGCGCGGTACAGGATAGAACCTAAAATCACTCTGAATGTAAGCAGCATGATTTTATTCGAGCGTAATAAAAATTCACCAAGCATAACCGATGCAAGGCCGGAAACAACAATGCCGTTACCGCTTCCGACATCGGAAAATCCGTTGTATAACGAAGCAAAGGAACCTGAAAGCGCGACAAGCCCGTTTGAAAGCGCAATGCCAACGGCTTTAATAACCGAGGGATTCATCCCCTGAGAAATAATCATCTGTGAATTTCCGCCCAGTGCCCCCATAGTTAAGCCAAAATTCGTGCGAAAGAAAAGATCGCACAGTACTTTAATGCATAAAACAACGATAAGTAAAAAAACAAGAACAGCAAGCTCTCCCGGAATAAATCCAAACAAGCCGTTTTGCCTTAGGGAAGCAAAGAGTGTGTCTATTTTTAAAAAAGAAAAATACGACTTGCCGTCCATAACGCGGATATTCAGTGAATAGAGCATAGTCATGGTAAGAATACCGGCGAGCAGCCCGGGAACCTTGAGCGTTGTATGTATCAGTGCGGTAATAAGTCCGCCAAGACAACCGGCAAGAAAAGCAAGCAAAAACGCAAGCACCGGGTTAAGTCCGTTCAAAAGGCAAAACGCCGTTACAGCACCCCCCAAGGGGAAGGTGCCGTCAACGGTCAAATCAGCAAAATCCAGTATGCGAAAAGTGATAAATACCCCCAACACCATAAGGGAGTACGTCAAACCTTCAATGAATATTGCTTCTATCATTTTTTATACACTAATTTTCTATTTCGGTGAGTACACCGTTTTGGATAACAAAATTTGCCATGTCAAGGTATTTATCGGGAATGACAAGCCCGCAGTTTTTTGCTTCGTCTAAATCAAACAACAAATCGAACTCATCCGGTTCCGTTAAAAAACGAACAGCAATCTCCTCGGGACTTGCTCCGTTTAAAATTTGAATGGCCATTTTTCCTGTGGCACGTCCGGCTTTATAATAACTAAAGCCCTGGGCGATCATCGCGCCGCCTTCTTTGCAGGAAGTTACATCGGCGGAAAAAAGCGGTTTTTTTACGCGATGGCAGACCTCAATCAGCGAAGGCAGGGCTGAATAAATCGTGTTATCAGTTGTAATGTAGATGCCGTCAACACGTCCCGCAATGGCTTCCACTGCCTGCCTGACTTCGGATGAAGTTGAAATAGCCTGAGCAACCAGGTTTATCCCCTCGCTTTTGCAGGCGTTTTCCACATCGGCCAGAGCTGAAATGGAGTTTGACTCGTTACTCGTATAAATATACCCAAGAGTTTTGAGGTTTCCTATATCTTTAAACATATGAATTTGTGCGGCAACAGGAATAGCATCCGACATACCGGTAACATTCCCTTTGCCATTGCTTAAAACATCAACAAGTCCTGCGCCCACAGGATCGGTAACTGCGGCAAACACCACCGGAATACCTTTTAAATTCGAAGCCAATGCAACCGCAACAGGGGTAGCGATACCAATGGCCAGCACTGCTTTTTCATTCTGAAATTGAGCGGCAATTTGAGCTGCGGTATTTACATCTCCGTTTGCATTCTGCAGATCAAATAAAACATCCAGACCGGCCTCGACGAACTCATCCTGAACGCCCTGCTCAACAGCATCAAGAGCGGGATGTGCCACAATCTTTGAAATACCGATGATCGGTTTATCTGATTTTTTCGCACAAGAGGCCAAACTCACAAGCGGTATGAACACGGCAAGCAAGACCGCAGCGCCAAACGTCAGCACTATTTTTCTCATTATCTCATATTCCTCTTTTATTTGTGTATATAATACACTTATTTTGAGTCTTAGCGGTGATTTTGTCAACATAGCATGGGATTCTTGGGGTGATAAAACGCTTGTTTGTTGTTTTGAAGGTAAACGGCTTGAAAACAGGGCTGAAACGGAAATGATTCGGAAGCTTGCATACTGAATTGAAAACCAAAGCGACACCCTTGAGGAGTTCTATTCCCATTACAAAAGAGACGCTAAAAAGCGTCTCTTAAAATTTTCTAGCAGGGACAGGACTCGAACCTGTGACCTCCGGGTTATGAGCCCGACGAGCTGCCAACTGCTCTACCCTGCGTTAATTTATAAATTGAGTCTACCTATTTTTAAAAAAATTGTCAAGCGCTCGCGGAGATCGTATGTCTTATGCCAGGCGCGCGTATTTAGATTTGAATTTAAAAGTATAGCTCAAGGATTACACGAATTAACGATAGAAATTGCTTGGCTCCGCCTCCGTGACAAAAATCATAAAAAAGTAATAAACTTACCCATGAGGAAAGAGATGTCCGGTCTACTTTCTCTTTGACTGAAATGGCAGCGGGATATCTGTCACCCAATACCCTAAATTGCAATATATGGTATAGTATCAGAATGAATGTGCTTGCCATTGACTGTGCGACAGAAATTTTATCACTTGCCCTTGCCGTTAATATGAGTCCGGATGCCGCAGACTTACGGGAAAAAACAAAAATATATTCGATGCATATTGACGCGGGAAAATCACACAGTGAGTTATTATTTGTCGTTATTGACGACTTGTTAAAAACAGCGAAACTTGAAAGCCGCGACATAGATTTATTTGTGTGCCAGAGGGGGCCCGGCTCATGGACGGGTCTGCGTATCGGGTTTTCCGCGGTAAAAGGTTTTGCCCTTGCCCTGGACAAACCGTATCTTTCAATCCCGACACTGGACTGCATGGCACTCTCTGTGCCGGAAGCCGATTTCGAGGGAATCGTCCTTCCGGTTTTGGACGCCAAACAGAGCCGTTTTTTTTGGGCGATCTATGAAAACGGTAAACGGCAGACAGATTTTCTTGATTCGGCACCCGAAACAATTTCTCCGCGTATTACCCACGGGAAAGATATATGGCTTACCGGAGATGCGGCGCAACTCCTTTTGCCGCGTTTGAAGGAATCCCTGGAATCTCATTACTCAAGCTGCGGAGCACACCCGGAGTCGGTTCCGCGCATATTTCTTGATCCTCATTTCCGCAAAGGTTGGGCGGAAGGCTTATTGAACTATCTTGTAAAAAACCCTATAATAATTAATAAAAAAGAAAGTGTTTCTTCCGTACCGATATACCTAAGAAAAAGCGATGCGGAAATGAGCAGAAATTTTCTGTTCAATAAAAAAAAGTAGATAAGGATTACGACAAGAATGAAGGCGAATCAGGCCGAATCTGTAGGATTAGACATCCCGGAAGAAATTAAATGTGTCAGGGAAACCCCCGTGTTGCGCCCGCCAAAAGCAGTGGCAAGTGCTCTGCGTGCACGAGAACCCGTTACGCTGCATAAAAGCGTTCCGAACTTTTGTACGGAAAACGTCCCTAAAGAGGGCGAGTGCCGTCCCGAAAAAGATCAAAAACCGGAGGAAAGTCAAAATAAGGAGCTGCCGACCAATTTTTTTCATACGAGCATATTTCCGCTTCTTGTTATTGATAATAATTTAAAGATTGTATACGCAAATCCGGCCAGCAGGGAATTTTTTACCGGATTTCTTACACTACAAAGCATCTATTTTTTTGATCTTTTCGCGAAATATTTTACCATTGCCGATGTTAAAACAATACGCAACGCCCTTTTAAAAGGCGAAAACGGGTATAGTTGGCGCGGCGTTGCCCAAATCAAATCACGGGATCGCCCTATGATTTCTACGCGGGTGTATATCTTCCCCGCCGTACATCACACAAAAACAATACCCAAGGGCTTTATCGTGATGTTTGACGATTTTACAGAGGAAAAACGAGCTACCCTCCGGGGGCTTTTTAACAGTCTCCTTGAAGCGTCAAAACTTAAAGATAACGATACCGGACAGCATATTACCCGTGTTAATTCTTATTCCGAAGCCCTTGCCCGCGAACTTTTTAACAGACAAGAATATTCCTCGGTCGATGCGGAATTTATCGACAACATTGCTTTTTTAGCGGCAATGCACGATGTGGGCAAAATCGGTACACCGGATGATATACTAAACAAAGAAGGCCCCCTCTCCGAGTTTGAGTGGTCGATCATGAAGGAACACACAAAAAACGGCGCCTTCATTCTCGAAGCCTACCCCAATCCAATGGCAAAAGAAATCGCGCTCTCTCATCATGAAAAGTGGAACGGCAAAGGTTATCCCTTTCAAATGGAAGGCGAGATGATACCGCTTGCCGCCCGCATTGTGTCAATCGCGGATGTCTACGATGCGTTGAGGATGAAGCGCAGTTATAAACCCTGTTTTACCCACGAGAAAACAATGCAAACCATGCGGGATTCCCGTGGAATACAGTTTGACCCCCACCTTTTCGACATCATGGATTCCATCTCCGAAAAATTTGACTATATTTACGAAACATATGAAGATACGGTATGACGAACAAAAACCTTATTCTCAAAGCAAGCGGAGTCTCTATTGTCTTTGGCGGCCTTCGGGCAGTCGGAGATTTTTCCTGCGAACTTCGCAGGGGTGAATTAGTCGGCCTTATCGGACCGAACGGCGCGGGTAAAACCACACTGTTTAACATGCTCTCCGGCGTCTACACGCCAAGTTCCGGCGAAATCACTTTTTGGGACAAACACGAATCAGTAAAAAGTATCGGAAAAAAAACACCGGCCGGACTCAATAGAATAGGCATAGCCCGCACCTTCCAGAACATCAGGCTTTTTGGCAATCTCAGCGTCAAGGAAAATGTCCTTATCGCCCTGCACAGCTCGCGGAGAGAAAACCCCGTCGACGCCCTACTCCGCCTGCCCCGCTTCCGTAAAGACGAATTCGAAATGAACATCCGGGCGGAAGAACTCCTCGCGCTCTTTGCCATAGACCGAAAAAAAAACGACCGTGCGAAAAACCTGCCCTACGGCGAGCAGAGAAAACTCGAAATAGTCCGGGCACTTGCTTCAAATCCAAGCCTCTTGCTCCTTGATGAACCCGCGGCAGGTATGAATCCGCAGGAAACCACCGATTTAATGAGACTCATCCGCACAATCCGTAAAGATTTTCATATCACCATACTGCTCATTGAACACGATATGCACCTTGTTATGGGAATCTGCGAACGCCTCATTGTGCTGGACTACGGACGAATCATCGCAGAAGGCTTGCCCTCTGAAGTCAAAAACAACCCTGCAGTCATCAAAGCCTATCTCGGCGATATTGATACCATCGAAAACCAGGAAAGCAAAGAGAAAAAAAGGGGGGACGCCCCCCTCGCTCCAGCCTCCTCGCTCGCAGAGCTCCCTGCGGTGGCTTCCGCTACCCCCCGCGATGATCCCCAAATCGACTGCGAGCATCCCGCGCTTGTATCTCCGGATTCCTTGTTGTCCGTGAAAAACCTTGAAATTGCCTACGGCAATATTGAAGCCCTGCACAATGTTTCGTTTGACGTCAAAAAAGGCGAAATTATCACATTGATCGGAGCAAACGGCGCAGGGAAAACAACAATACTACACGGTATATCCGGCATCATATGGAAAAATCAGGGTAGCGTCTCTTTTAACGGAAAATCAATTACAAACCTGAGCCCCGACCGGATAGTCTCCCTTGGACTTGCCCAAGTTCCCGAAGGAAGACGGATATTCGCTAATCTCAGCGTCAAAGACAATCTTGAAATGGGCGCGTTCACCCGTAAAGACGGAGCAATAAAAAACGATCTGGAAATGGTCTACGGCCTTTTCCCGCGTCTCAAAGAAAGAATGAAGCAGATGGCCGGTACACTTTCCGGCGGCGAACAGCAGATGCTTGCTATGGCCCGGGCTTTAATGGCCCGCCCTGTCCTTTTGCTGCTTGATGAACCTTCTATGGGACTTGCCCCGATTTTAGTTGACGAAATTTTTGCAATCATCAAAAGGATTAATGCGGCAGGTACAACGATACTACTCGTTGAGCAAAACGCGTATCAAGCCTTAAACATAGCCGACCGTGCGTACATTCTTGAAACCGGCTCAATCGTCAAAAGCGGCCCGGCCGCCCTGCTCGTTAAAGATCCTTCCATCCGCGAAGCGTATTTAGGGTAAGTAAAGAAAAGACCTTAAAAGCGGCCGGCGGAAATTACTCATCATAAAGACTTTTTACAATCACATAAGGATCTTTTGTATAGTAGTGGTATTTTATCTAAAACATCACGCAATGATCACTTAATTTCTAAAACTATGGAATGGGATTAATTTGACTGAGACGCCAATAGTTCTCTGAGGGCCGCTTGTTTTTCCGGGAAATTTTGAAAAAATGAAACAGGAACAAGTGTTTCCCATGATATAGCTCTCAGATAAATTGGTTTTTGCTGAGATTCATCAATACTCTTTAATGCGCGGCTCATGGTTTCATGATCAAACATCAATTCTGCATATAATCTGAAATAATTCAGATCGTCATTGTCATAACGAAAATGATCTTTATCAAACACAGACGGAGACGCTCCCTCATTTTCTTCAGAAACTATCAACGGCATAGCCATAGAACCTGCTGAATCTTTCATCGATTTAGTAAATTTTCTCTTAAGTTTTTCCTTAAAATCTTCCCTTGCCTCTGTGGTTTTATCGCTCGGAAATGCCCTGATAATTGAGATAAGGTGACAGACCTCGTGACAGTATAGTTCCCTTCTTAGGCAACAAGTTTCAAAGTTTTGTTCGTAGCGCTCAGTACACCAAGCCTTGAATGCCTCCTCGTATTTTCTTTTTATGATGATAATTATGGTAATAACTTTTTTGGGTGAATAGATACAACACGTTGCGTCCTTTAACGTGGAATCATCATAGAGGAAAGACACTTTAAACTGATTTTTTATATAATAGGGAACGGCTGAACCCGAGAAGTCCAAATAAAGTTCTGTTTCGGTAACCGGCGTATTGAATGGTATTTTATCTAAAACATCATGCAATGACCACAGCGTAAAACTGACTTCCACCTTTAATCCTCAAGCCTCACCCGCATTTCGGTCAAGAAAGGCTTTGTTTTTTTCAATTATATCCAAGGTGCGTTCATAGCTTTCCAAATCGTTTGAAAAATTGAAGCTGCTGAAGTTAATATCAAGTACCCCCAGTTCTTCGGCCCGCCGTTGAACAGTTGCAAAGCGCGCCTTGTCCGCCGACGAAATTTCTATAGTCATACATATTTCTCCAAACCATTATATTTCTTATAATATATAAAAATACTCGAGAAACCTGCTTTATACAAGAGGAAAGTTTAATATGCTTTTCCTTTTAATTTCTAAAACTATGAAGCGGGGCAGGTATACGTCCGCCGCGTCCGATAAAAACGCTGCTTCCTGCGGAATTTACCGGCATAATGGGGGTACCGCCGAGAAGGCCGCCGAATTCAACCCAGTCACCGGCTTTTTTTCCGGGTACCGGAATAATACGAACAGCAGTTGTTTTATTGTTTACCATACCGATTGACATTTCATCGGCAATGATTGCGGAAAGCGTACTTGCACTCGTGTCACCGGGAAGTGCAATCATATCAAGGCCAACCGAACAGACGGAAGTCATTGCTTCGAGTTTATCAAGACTGAGTGTCCCCGCGCGTATCGCCGCGATCATTCCCTCATCTTCTGATACCGGTATAAAAGCGCCGGAAAAACCGCCGACATGGGTTGACGCCATAATACCGCCTTTTTTTACCATATCGGTAAGCAGGGCAAGCGCGGCGGTTGATCCGTGGGTTCCGGCGGACTCCAAACCCATCTCCTCAAGGATACGGGCAACGGAATCTCCGACCGCCGGTGTCGGCGCGAGCGAGAGGTCAAGTATGCCGAAAGGAATGCCAAGCCGTTTCGCGGCCTCAAGCCCGACAAGCTGTCCCATTCTTGTTATTTTAAACGCTGTTTTTTTTATGGTATCGGCGAGCTCACTAAAATCCATGTCTTTACATTGTTCAAGTGCCGCTTTAATAACGCCGGGCCCGGAAACGCCGACATTAAGACAAGCTTCCGCCTCGCCGGTACCATGAAACGCTCCGGCCATAAACGGATTATCCTCCGGCGCATTACAAAACACAACGAGTTTTGTACAGCCAAGTCCTCCGGTCGAAGCGGTTTTTTCAGCTGTTGCTTTGATAATAGTACCCATTAAACGGACCGCATCCATATTTATCCCGCTCTTTGTACTTGCGAGATTTACCGAGGAACAAACCCTCTCCGTTACACAAAGCGCTTCCGGTATTGAATTAATCAGTTTTTCATCGGATTCAGTAAAGCCTTTTTGAACAAGCGCAGAAAATCCGCCGACAAAGTCAACATCAAGTTGTTTTGCCACTTCATCCAGTACCTGCGCGTAGGGAGTATAATCCTTGTCGCCGGAAGATGCCGCGACAATCGCAATAGGGCTTACCGCGATTCTTTTATTGATGATTGGAATACCGTATTCAAGTTCAATATCACGGCCTGTTTTTACAAGGGGCCCAGCAACACGACATAATTTCGCTTTTATTTTCTCCCGCGATTCTTTGCCGGAAGATGAGGCACAATCAAGCAGAGATATACCCAGGGTGATAGCCCGTATATCAAGCTTATAACGCAGGAACATATCAATTGTTTCAGTAATTTCTTTTGCGGTGAATAACATAAACCCTATATCCTGTGCATCGCGGAAAAGACCCGTTCATGCAGTATGCTCATTGAAACATTTGTTGCCTCGCCAAGTGTTGTCAATTCCTGTTTTAATTCTGCTAAAGGAATAATGCTTTTTGATAAATCTATCATCATCATCATGATAAAATTTCCTGATAAAATCGTCTGACTTATATCCTCGATATTAATATTGCGTTCGGCAAAAAAGGAACTCACCTTTGCGATAATACCGACCTGATCGGAGCCGACAACCGTAACAATTGCGTGTGATGGGGCATTATTTTGAGTGCTCACTATTATTTCCTTCGATAGTGGTAATTTTTGCTTTGTTTATATGATGTTCTTTAAAGAACATTTCAAGCACGGTTAAAAAAAACACCGTGATAAGCGGCCCCAAAATAAGGCCGTTAAAGCCAAACAACACTAAGCCGCCCATTATCGCAAAGAAAATAACCAGAGGATGAAGCTGCAGTCTGTCTTTAAGCAAAAAGGGGCGCAAGATATTGTCAAGCAAAGAGATGCAAACACCGGCGACACAGGTTAATAAAATACCACCGAATATATCACCGCTGAGGATACGGGCCAGCCCGATAGGCAGCCAAACCAGTGCGCCGCCGAGCATGGGGATAAACACACATACAAAGGTAAGGCAGGCAAAAACCAGCGCACCTTGGACTCTGAAAATACTAAACACAATAAAGGCGAGTGTCGCTTGAATCAAAGCAACGCTTAAATAACCGAGTACAAGTCCGTGTGCTATTTCTTTAAATTTATTTACAAGCGTTTTCGTGTATCCATTTTTAATGGGTATAATATTTGTTACTAATTTTGAAAGATAGGGGGCATCCAGATAAAAGAAAAACAAACAAAAGACGATAAGTACAAGACCAAGCAGAAAAAGGCCTGCACCGCGAATGATAACACCGGAAATATGCAGAATATTGTTAAGCTCGCTTTCTAAAAAAACTATTACCCGCGTCTGAATTTTTACCGGATCAATAACGATCTCTCCGTTTGTTTTCGTCGCGATAAAATCGGCTATTTTTTCGTAAATAACATTTAGTGTTTCTTTATTGTTAAAAAGATACTCCCTGATATTTTTGACAACTTCAATTCCCTGAATATACAACTGTGTTACCACAATAAGAAGCGGAATAAAGACTATAAGAACAGAGCCCAGCGCAAAGGCGCCGGCAAGCACTGTTCGTATAAATCCGTTCCACTTTGTGTTCGGTTTTATTTTTTTTACGATTTTTTTATGGAGCGGGTTGATGATAATATAGAGAAGAATAGACCACAAAAAAACCGTAAAGAAAGGCGCTATCATTCGGCATACTAATAAAAAAAGCAGGATAAGCAGGCCGCCAAAGACGATAGTTTGTATAAGTTTGCCGGATAATATTTTCGTGTTGTTTTTTTCCATACCTGTTTATTATAATTCCTTCGGAGCCTGACCATTTTCAATATCGTTGATTTGGTCGATTCTGCGCTGATGCCGCTGCCCTTGAAAGCCTGCATCAAGCCACATCTGCGTAATGAGCCGTGCCAAGCCGGGGCCGACAACTCTTGAGCCAAACGCTATCATATTAGAATCATTGTGTTCCCGTGATAAAACCGCGGAAAAACAATCCGAGCAGACGGCGCATCGTATTCCTTTCATTTTATTGGCGGCAATAGAGATACCGATACCTGTTCCGCAGACAAGAATTCCCCGAACACATTCTCCGCTTTGGATGGCCTTAGCCGCCTTATACGCATAGACGGCATAATCACAGCTTGCTGTACTATCTGTGCCGAAATCACGAAAAGAAAAATTTTCTTCCTCCAGGAATCTGATAATTTCCTGCTTTAATTCAAAACCCGCATGATCGGACGCAACAGCAATCATTTTTACTCATACCACCTTACACTGATTCTCCCTTGTTTATAACATAAACAAAAGAAGATTGGAAGAGCCGCCATGATAAACGCATAGAAAGCTTTATCCGCAGATCACACGGACTTTAAAGAAGGGTATTGGGTTTAGGGTACAGGGTATTGAAATATCAGATATCTTTACCCCCTACCCGAAGCAAAGGTTTAGGAGCGGTAGGGATGTGGCAGGCTTTCTGGTAAGAACTATACCCTATGACCCTTTCTACCCATAACCCTAATCAGGGTAGGGGGCTTCCTGATAAAACCAAGACCCCATACCCTATTACCCAAAACCCTAGATTACCACCTTTTCGGTTTAAAATCTGGGTCATCGGGGAGTATTTTCATGGTATCGCCGCTTTGTTCAAGTACATAAAAACCCTGCTCTATCGCATAATTCCGCGTCTCACCATCGATCACCGCCGCCGCTATCGCCCCGTAGAGATTCAGTCCCGCATAACGCTTATGCATTTTGAGCAGGGTCATTCTTTTTATATGCCGGCCTATGTCATCCGTGGTGGGATGCGTTTTGACTTCGACTATCATGATATCCTCGCCGTTTTGGAAGATTGTATCTATCTCTGCTAAGGTTTTACCGTTTTGATCCTGTATCTGAATATTGCGTGC
>JAITXS010000190.1 GCA_031284645.1 Spirochaetaceae bacterium
CCCCGCTGGGGCTTATTACCACCCGCTCTACCGCGATATTCGAACCGCCGCCCGCAGGCTCATTCCGCTCCAGAAGCTTCTCGATCATCCAGTTCTCACACGCGAGTACTGTGCCTAAATTCAAGACAAGCACCGACAGAAACACCCACCTTTTTCTTATCTTTGCCATAGTCTTCCTCCTTGCTTCGCTGTGTCATTGACCAAACAGAAAGCGCAATCAGTGCGGAGAGATTCCGCGCTGACTGCGCTTTCTGTTTCTTGAGCTTTTATATTGAAATTGCTGATTTTCCCCACAGGGGGCTTGACAAACTTCTTTTCGCTTAAATAATAATTTGGGTATTGGGTATTGGGTATTGGGTATTGGGTATTGGGTATTGGGTATTGGGTATTGTGTATTGTGTATTGTGTATTGTGTATTGTGTCGCAGCGCGGTGGGCATACGGCGACAGGTATTCTGCTACCGTGTCAGCCAAAGAGAAAATAGACCGGACGCGCTCCGATATGATATCTCCCACCCTTTTCCTCATAAGGAAAGTTTATGATGGATGGCGGGTTTTTGTCAAGCGATCTTTAGCACATCTCATTTGAAACATACCTACCTTAGGGTAAAGGGTAATAGGGTTTTGGGTAGAGGGGTATAGGGTTTAGTTCTGAGCAGAAATCTCCTACCCTATACCCAGAACCCTACTACCCTTATCCTTAGGGTGATTGGGTAATGGGGTATGGGGTTTTGGTTTTACCAGAAAGCCTGCCCCCATCCCTAACGCTCCTAAACCTTTGCTTCGGAGCGGCATTTCGCAGCGGTTCTCTCGCTCTGATGCTTCATACGTTTGTCGTGCTGCGACTGCTTGACACTCAATGCGGATTCGCGTTAGGGTAAGGTATGACTTTTCCTTTAGAAGAATTAATCAAATACGAAAAAAATATGTATGGAATTACCTGTGCCGCATCAAGACGCGCTTATCAAATGTCGATGATACGGACGCCGGAGCATGAGTCCGGCGATGAGAAAGTTGTCTCATTGGCAGCGCGGGAAGTTTTTACCGGTGAGGTTGAGTTCCGTTTGAATGAAAATGGGGCGGGCGGCCTCCCTGATTTGCTTTCAAATTTACCGTAATGAGTTTATGTCGGGTCATTCCGTAGGATATACGCATGGCAGCGAGGAGGGTAAGTCTCCTCCGGCTGAATACGGTTCCTGTCGGAATAATTTCCCGATTTTTATCCTTTTCGGGCCAACGGCGGTCGGCAAGACCCGTATTGTAGAATCTCTTTTTACTGATAATAATGCCTCCTTCTCTTGGCCTTTCCCTGCCGAGATAATCTCGGCTGATTCAATGCAGGTTTACCGTGGTATGAATATCGGCACGGCAAAACCTGACGCCGGACTTTGTAACAAACTCCCCCACCATCTCCTTGACATCCGTAAGCCTGACGAACAATTTAATGCCGGTGATTTTGTGCGGCATGCCGAAGATGCTGCCCGGGAAATAAGTTTTCGCGGAAAATTGCCGGTTATTTCAGGCGGTACGGGTTTTTATATCAATAGTTTTATAAGTGGGCTTCCTGATACTCCGCCTTCCGATGATGCCATACGTGCGGAGCTCAAAAAAGAACTTCAAACAAAAGGAGCCGCTGTTCTTATGGAGGAGCTTGCCGAACACGATGCGATAAGTGCGGCACGAATTCATATAAACGATCAATACCGCCTGCTCCGTGCACTTGAAGTGTTCAGGTTGACCGGCAGGCCGCTTTCGTCTTTCAAAAGACAAACGACTTCACACGAAAATCAATCAGCAAGAAAATTGTTAGTTTTCGGTTTAGCACGTGAACGAGAGGATCTCTACGAGCGTATCAATGCACGCTGCGCATCCATGATAAAAAAAGGCTTATACGATGAAGTAAGAAATCTTTTTGAAAACTCGTACACACCCGAAGATCCGGCATTAAAGGCTATAGGCTATAAAGAATTCTTTTATAAAAACTCAGACGGCAAGTATGTTATGTTTGAAAAAAACCGGCTTGATGAAATCCGTGAATGTATCGCCCAGAACAGCAGGCAGTATGCCAAACGGCAGATGACGTATTTTAAAAATGTAATGCCAAGCAAGTGGTTTTTTTTACCGAAAGGCCCGTCTGCCGTTGATGATGTACTTGTTAAAATTAAAGACGAGCTTTTATTTTTTTTGGAAAAAGAAACTATATGACCAAACAAACATATACGCTTTTTTTAAAAGCACGGGATAATTTTAAAAAAATATGCACGGACACGGAGAAAAAAATCCCCGAGCTGCGCTCTTATCAGCAGAAACTTGTCGATGCAAGGGGTCTGTCACCGTATAAAGTCGAGACCGCTGTTGTTTATAACAGCAGTTTGGATGCAATCAAAAAAACTGATGATATAAAACTGCTGCTTGTCGCCGACAATCCGGGGAGGAAAGAACAAAGCGCGGAAATGCGCTCATATCTTGTCGGTCCCTCAGGAAAAATTGCCGATAATTTTTTTAAAAGCGAAGAATCACTTGGCATCAATTTTAGAAAAAATGTTATTATTTTAAATAAAACACCCATTCATACGCCGCGTACTGCTCTGCTTCGCCCATTATGCACGATAGCCGGAGAGGGGTTCTCCCAAGTACTTGAGAGTACGCAAAAGGAGATGGTCAAACTATTATTGGAATTCTATCAGGTGTTTAAAACCCCTATCTGGATCATAGGCTATTCGGAAATGAAGCGGAACGGTATTTTTGAGCTGTATACACGGGAACTTTATACGCTGGTATCTCATAATTTAATCGATAAAAACGATGTTTTTTTCTTCCGGCATTTTTCCATGAATCAATTTACTATTGATTTACACCAAAGGTCTCTTTCCGGTGAATCTGTTGAAGCCGCGCTCAAACGGATAGGGGCCATGTATCGGGATAAAATTTTTGACATGATCGGGAAAGGATCGAAGCGTGAGTAATATCAGAAATCTCTGCAAAACCAAAAAGAAAAATCACGCTGCGCTATGTTGACTCAACAGGGAAGTCCACTGCCAGAGGAGCGGCCCCTTCCCTGCCCTTTCCGTTAAAAGAGTTTTGATTTCTTGAAAATCCTTATCCCCCAGAGCCTGACTCATGAAAGCTCCCCAGCTTGACTTTTCGCTAAACCAAAAAGAAATATCTTTTGCAAAAAGCAGGCGCTCTTCGCTTTGCCGCAGGACTTTAATTGTGGTTTTGAAGCCGCTCTCCTTAAAAGCCGAAACAAGGGTGAATTCATTCCAGAGGCCGGCTTTGTTGAGCAGGCTATCCGCCGGATTGAAAAACGCCTGTTCGGCGAGGGCTAATTTCTCTGTCAGCGCCTCCGGTGCGTTACATTCAGCAGATAAAAGACGGGAAAGGCGCTCTCCCAAGGCCGGAGGCGACTGGAGAAGTATTATGGCTCCTTGTGAGGAGAGGAGCTTTTTCGTTTTTTCAGCAAAAGCGAAAAAAACCTCCTGCGTTTCCCTATTTTTAGGAAGACGCCGCCAAGGCTCCCGACAGAGTATTCGGTCAAATACGGCACAGTGAAAGACTCGTTCAGCTTCCTCTTTAGCCGGTAAGTGGTCTTCGGGAAAAGACGCATCACTTTTTGTTGAACGACCGCCAGGAATATAAAAAAGCGGGCGCTCGTCTTCGCTTAGCAGAACATTGGCAGAAAAAGAGAGCAGGGCTTTTTGTTCTTCTTCCCGATCAAGGCAGCAGGCGACAAGACCTTCCGGTGTTTTTCGCAGCGCTTCCCAAAGGAGCAGACCGTCACCGCCATGAAGAATCAGTACGCGGCTATAGCGGACAAGAGAGGCTTCAGTCATAATGGCGTCTCTGTCTCCAAGGAGGAGTTTGCCTTTTCCTGATTCAAGCCTTTTCAACCACTCTTCCTTTTTGTTGCGCGCAGGCCCCCATGACAAAAATTCTTCATCACTGCGGTATTTCTGACTATCTTCTGAAAAAAGCACACTCGACTGGATTTCTTTTCTTTTTAGAACATCGCCGCGGATTTTTTTTTCGTATCCGATTTCAGAAGGAACATAAAATGTTTTACCCTGAAGAGAACTTGGCAGATATTGCTGGGCAACCCAATGATCCCGGTATGCGTGCGGATAAACATACCCTTCCCCGTGACCAAAACTTGTTTTATCACGGCTTGCATCGCGAAGATGGTTGGGAATCTCGGCGTCTTCTTTTTCAACTTCTTTTAACGCATCAAAAAATGCCATTGAGCTGTTTGATTTCGGCGCAGTGGCAAGATAGATACAAGCCTGTGATAAGGGAAAATTGCCTTCGGGAAAGCCAATACGATCAAAGGCCCCAGCGCAGGAGATTACAATCGAGATGGCAGCGGGATCAGCCATACCGACATCCTCTCCGGCAAAGATGATCATACGCCTGAAAATAAAAGCAGGGTCTTCTCCGGCACGAACCATTCTGGCAAGCCAGTAGAGGGCCGCATCAACATCGCTGCCACGCAGGCTTTTTATAAAAGCGCTTACCGTATCAAAATGATAATCCCCGTCTTTGTCGTAGAGAACTGCCCGCCGCTGAATGCTCTCCTCGGCCGCTTCAAGACTGATATTGATTTCAGTGTCATCCTGCGGCGGCCATGTTTTGGGTGTAGTTTCAACAGCAAGCTCTAAAGCATTCAGGAGACTGCGGGCATCTCCCGAGGCAACCTCAACAAGATGCTCAAGAGCGCCTGCTTCAAAAGCCAGTTTCCATTTTCCGTAGCCTTTTTCCCGGTTGTGTACCGCATTAAGCGCCGTTTTTAAGAGCTCTTCCCTGTTAAGCGAAAGAAGCTGAAAAATACGACTACGGCTTACCAGAGCGCGGTTTACCTCAAAAAACGGGTTTTCTGTTGTGGCTCCGACCAGTATTACCGTCCCGTTTTCAACCCAGGGAAGCAGGGCATCCTGCTGGGCTTTGTTCCAGCGGTGAACTTCATCAACAAAAAGAATAGTGCGTTTATTGTAAAGCCGACGGCGATCTTCAGCCTGTTCGATGGCTTCCCGTATATCCTTTATTCCGGCAAGAACCGCATTTAAGCTTGTGAAATACGCTTTTGTTGTGTTGGCAATGACCCGTGCGAGACTCGTTTTTCCTGTTCCCGGAGGGCCGTAAAAAATAAGGGAAGAAAGCCTGTCCGCTGCGATCGCACGGCGAAGCAGGCGACCGGGACCTACAATATGATCCTGACCGATTATATCATCAAGCGATTGCGGTCTCATTCTATCCGCCAGTGGGCTCTCCTCGCTCTGCCGCGGATGATCAAACAAGTCGCTCATGCCCGTCCGTTAACTTTCGGCATTCCAGATGGATTTGGATTCTTTTGTATCGTAACGAAATGACCAAAGGCCGTTTGTCTGCATTGACGCAAAAATAACGGGGAGTCCGTCCTGATTCAAAGGCCCGGGGGACTGCATTAATGAGTTAAGCGGATATTTATCAAGCGTTGTAAAATATGTTTCATACGAACGGACACTGGTAGGGGCCGCTTTACCCGGCTCGGAAAAAGAGTCGCTTTTGATTGTTCCGTCCGCATTAATGGGAATTTCCCGGTAGCCGTAATTACTGTTGTTGTTCCGGCTTATCCCCAGGAGCAATAATTTATTGGGGCTGTTTTCCCATAGACCAAGCGCGCCGGTAAACAGCAGATCTTTTTTAATGGGAAAGCCCGATATCGGGGCGTTGCTTGCGTTTATCTGATAAATCCATCCGTCACGCGATACCGCCACAATAATATTATGGGTAGCATCAGTTTTTATGATGCCCAGAATAGAGCCGCTGTATAATTTAGTGGCTGTTGATTTGTCCCAAACCCGAATACCATCGCCAAGCGTCGCAATATAATATTTTGTGCCTATATTAACGACCCCTTGAAGGAGACCGGTACTGCTGATTATAGGAGTAGGATTAAATACGTTATTTTCATAGATGTATATATCAAAATCCGTACTGTCGTTTTTTGAGACGCTCCTTTTTTTCGATACAAACAGTATGCCCTCGCAGTAAAAAATTGCCTGATAGCCTAAAGAAGATGCGAAGCCATTTGGCATTGCTTCCCATGTACCGGAGCTTGATGGCTGTCTCCATATCACCGTATCGCCGTTTGCCATATTGTCAATGGTAAGAACATATTTTGTTGTTGTATCCGCTGTCGTATTGGCAACAGCCAGATCACGGACAATACCGGCAGGTTTTGCGATTTCATGCCAGTTGTTATCCGAAAATTCCCAAAGGTTTCCGTTTCCGACATAAAGCTTATCACCCTGAGCCACAATTTTTGTCGGGGCTCCTTTTATTTTCGCTTTTTTAGGCGCTACCTCTTTTGCCACCGTCCAAAAAAGCGGCTCCTGGTCGCAGGAGAAAAAAACAAGAGAGCAGAGTATAACCATGTTTACCATGATTTGTGTTCTAAAAAAACGAAGAGTACTTTTTTTATTCATATGAACCTCGTAAATCCCGCCCGTGGGATAGAATAAGCATTAAAAATGATAACGGGCGCTGAACGTTAATTCAAAAAAATGCCCGTAAGCGTCATGTTCCGGCTCTTTGCTCCACTCAGGACACCACCAGAATGCGGTATTTAAACCAAATGACCAGCTTGGATTATAACGAAAAAATGCGGAGGCTTGGGCTTTCATAAACAGAGAGAATATAGAATGTGCTCTATAACTATGAATCGCCCCCCCCAGACCAACTGAAAGCGGGAATTCAAAACGATTCCATAGAAATTGGTATCCCAGTTTAAAGTTTATAGGAACAAGAAAGATAAAATTTTCCCCGATTGTCTGTGAAAAAGAGCCTTGCAATTCCCCCCCGACAAAAACCGTGGGGTTTAAAAAATAAAGATAGCTTAAGGCTCCGGTTCCGCCAAGATTTACTTTATTCGCTAAAGAATCATAATTTGAATCGGTAAAAGCCAGTGGGAAAAGCAGGCCGAATGTAATGGCGAAAATTTTATCTCCCGGTGAATAAATTGAATATTTTGAGCCTGTCCAATCCGTTTGAATGGGAAGGTCGCTGTTTAAGCCCTCGTCGTTGTTACCATTCGCCCGATTTTTGCTTCCGCTGCCTGCCGCACTCTCTTGCGTTG
>JAITXS010000166.1 GCA_031284645.1 Spirochaetaceae bacterium
TTTTCTGCTAAACTCTAAAAATCCGCGTTAATCCGCGAAAATCAGTGGATAATTTTTAAATGTAATCGCCCCGGAGCGTCAACATAGAATCATTAGTAGAAGATCTCCGGCCGCCGCAGTTTTGGCGGAGGCCGGAGTAAAGGTGCCCTAACAAGTTTTTTTCGTATTTACTTCCGGTTTTACCGCGCACAACTCTTGTACTCGCCGTATAAGTTCATCGTCTTTTGCAATTTCACTTATTTTTTCGGGGAGCCGGTAAGTCCAGTTAAAGTCATTTGTGGTACCGGGTACATTGATCCTCTCGGAGGCGCTGTCTTTCGCGTACCACTTGGGGCTTAAGTGCAGTAAGTCCTGAATCTGGAAAACACGGAAGCGCGAAGCAGCGGAGGCAGCATGTTTTAAAATGTACCATGCGGTTCCCGGATTATAGATTTTTGAAAGGGTTGGGCAACCGGTAAACGAGGCAAAGAGATCCTGATCCGCTTCCTTGTCCCACCATTCCCGCACAGTCGAGGAGTCGTGGACTGCCGGCGTGCAGACGGATAATTCGGGATAATCAAAAAAGGGGACATAAGGGGAGCCCGGTTCGTCCCAGCGGCGTGTCCAACGGACAACGCGAAGCCCTAAAATTTTTAGCGCTGAGAGCACAGCAGGTACACATTCCGGCACCTCTCCTAAATCTTCCGCACAGGGAAGCATTTCGGATGATTCTTTGAGCACAGAAAGGATTTTTTCTCCTTCAGTTTTCCATTTTTTTTCGGATTCAAGGTGTTTTCTTTCAATAAGCGCTTCAAGCTCTTTCTTTTCTTGTTCTGAAAGCGACCCCCATGCCCTTGAATCATGATAATACCAGAGCGGGCTATAATTTTCTTTGTCGTATTCCTCGAAAATTCTGTTATTCCAAGCTCTAAGGAGATATTTTTTTCCGGTTTCGTTTATTTTAAAAGATTCGATATCTTTTTCGCCCGTGATGGTCTTTTTAAATAACCAGAGTTCTTCGTTCCCGATACGTTCGAGCGCCGACTCACAAAAAGCGGACAAATCATCCTTATTTGCGCTGCCATTAAAAACGAACTCCTCAAGATCTCTTGTCGGAATATGCGGCAGACTCATCCACCTTATTCTGCCTTCGTCAAAGCCAAGCTCCCGCAAATCACTCTGGTTTATGGGCACAGAGGGGATAAATCTTCCCAAAAGGCCGGTATTATTTGCCCGGCTTGCCGCCCAAATCCTGAAAAATCCCAGAACATGGTCAATTCGGTATGCGTCAAAGTATTTTTCCGCACAAACGAGGCGTTGTTTCCACCATGAATAATCGTCTTGTGCCAGCGCATCCCAGTTATAAATAGGAAATCCCCAATTTTGTCCTTCAGGGCTATACATATCGGGCGGAGCGCCTGCTGAAAAATGGTTGTTAAAGAATTCGGGATGCGCCCAGACATCGGCGCTGTCCTCATTAATC
Source organism: Spirochaetaceae bacterium (assembly GCA_031284645.1). Classification (GTDB taxonomy): domain Bacteria; phylum Spirochaetota; class Spirochaetia; order Treponematales; family Breznakiellaceae; genus JAITXS01. The sequence continues at coordinate 1,463 of JAITXS010000166.1, forward strand.
AGAATAGGAAGATCGCCTTCAAGAAGCAGGCCGAGCCCCTGAATTTTTTCTTTTGCCTTGAGAAACTGAGCGTCCAAATTGAATTGTACCCATGCCCAAAAAAGATGCTCCGATGCAAATTTTGAATCATTCCACAGTGTTTCGATATCTTTTTTTGAAACTGTGTTGAACGACTTCCACTCTTTCCATGCACGCAGCTCGTTTAGTTCTTTTAAACGGCGGAAAACGGCGTACTCCTTGATCCATTGATTTGCGTCTATCCAGTTTTTGAGTCCGTTGCTTTTTTCAATCTCTCCACTTTTTTTCGTAAAAATCTCTCGTAACAACGCAATTTTTGCCTTAATCAAATCCTGATACGGGAAACGCTCCGAGCCGTCAAACTTTGTCCGTATTTTATTTATCCGCGCCTCAAAACCGGCCGCCTCGCGCATTTCTGCTATTTTGATATAAATCGGATTGAGTGCAAACGCACTTAATGCAGAATAGGGTGAGCTTTCGTAGCCTGTGTCGTTAACCGGCAGGAGCTGAATAAGACCGATACCCATGTCTTTACAGAGCGCGGCAAATTCAACAAGATCCAAAAACTCGCCGACACCAACGCTGTCTTTGCCCCTTAAAGCGCCCACAGGTACAACCGCACCCACAAGCCGTTTTTCAGTTTGACTTTTTTCAGTCTTATTTGCCATTAGTAACTCCTCATTTATAGTGCTCACTGTATGATACGTTTTTTTTCTAAAAAGATATAGACTGCGGCAGGTAGAGCGGGGCTTAGGGGCTTGGAATTAGCTGATATCCTTCCAACATCCTAAATCCTGTTACCCTTGGTTTGTGATTTTAGCTGGCGGGCTTGAGTATATCAGATATTTTCTATCGTTCTTTCCTTTTTTTACAAGCGATCAAGTACGATGCGTACATTGATATTACTGCCATCTAATTCTGCCGCTTTGAGTATTGCCTCCCGCGCTTCTCCTTTTCTGCCTAAAACGCCAAAGCAACGGGCAATTTTGAGCTGTAAACGGGCAGCTTTTTCATTTGATTTTTTTTTGTCGAAAGCAATGCCGCTATCCTGATTTTGAAGTTCCCGCACAGCCTGCGTAAAATTATCAAGCGCTGCGCTAAAATTATGCTCGGCTTCCCTAATGAGCCCCAGATTAGCCGGAAAAGTCCACAAATCTCCGGAACTCGAGGGCTTTTTATTTTCGGACTTTCGCATACTGCTTTCAAAAATTTTCGCGGCGCTTGCATAATCCCCGGCCCGCATATAAAAAATGCCCTTGTTAAAGGGAAGCCATTCACCGATTATCTCCCGTTTTTCCGCGAGTTTTACCAGAAAATCAGTTTCATTAAAACGCCGTTCATAATCAAAATACCACGCAGCCCATTGATACAGACGCTCATCATCATTATGGCGGTCAAGCACGAGCCATGTATCGGCAATCGAGCGCTCAAGCGGCATATCAGTTAAGCTGCGGCGGAACAATTCCAAATCCAGGAGCATTGTTTTTTCCGTCAAAGGATTTTCTTTTAAAACCAGACGCGCTTTTTGGTCTTCCAGCATCCGGGTGTAAAGAATAATGCTATAAAGCACAATTTCTTTATCACTGTCTCCCGCTTCCGCAAGAATATTTTCAAGCGGCGCGCGTTTATCAGCAGTCCGCGTAGCGCTGCTCGCAAGATTATAAAAACTTTGAAAACGAATTTTTTCCGATGCCTTTATGACAGTCTGATTCCTGCTGCCCTTATTCGGAAGGGGCTCGTCATTTTCATAAAAACTATCAATAAATGATTCGTTAAACGGTTCATCAAAGTCATAGTCAAAACGCTCATCTACCTGCTGATCACCTGCTGTGGGAGTACGCCTGTCTTCCGTGAGTATAGACCATAATTGGCGGGCGTTTTCCGGCATATTCGCCAGATAGAGCGCATCTGCCGCACGTGCAAGATCTTCTTCCTTGCCGCTTTCCGTCCAAATTTGCGCGGCAAGGAGGAGATTCCCAAAATCATACTCATAATTCGCGAAAAAATCAGATGATTTGCGGGAAAAAGCCGTGCCCGGATTAAACGGAATAAGATAGGCATTCGCTTCTTCGGCTTTGTTGTCCAGAATTTTAAGGAGGGAGAGATCAATAGAAAGCCCCTCAGTTACCGCTGATGCCGCCCCTGTTTTTTGCAACAGAATTCTTGTGGTAAAAGAGAATAAATCGTCAATGCGATTGATCCGTAAAGCAGAGGGAATATCGCTTAAAGAGTCGGAAAGAACATAAAACGAAAAGGCAAGCGGCAGGAAAGATTTTTCGGAAAGCACCCCGGCTTGAGATAAAATCTGTGCATAGTTCATGAGTTTTTGGCGGGAATCGGGATTTATAACGTTTTTCCCCGATCCACGGGTATCGGAAGCAGCATACAAAACAAGCGCTTCCCCGGCAATTGCCGCCAGCGGCGCGGAATGGGGAAAGCGGCGAAAAGAGCGCTCTGCCGCAAAAAAATAATCCGGTATAAAAGACGGAAATGCTTTGGCAAGCATCCTTCGTCTTTTGAGCGGAGAAAGATGCTCTTCAGCGCCCGATGCTGCTTTTTCAAGGGAAGCCAGCAGAGCCTCAAAAAGTCCGGTGTCGGGATTAAATCCTTCCTCAAGTGTTTGGGCAAAAAGAAGGTCAAATGTTTTGAGGTTTTCGTTAAAAGAACTCATGTCAAAAGGGTTTTGTTCTTTTACAGGGCCGGAGATCGAAGAGATAAATGCCCACACCAATAGACCAAGAAAGGCGATAAAAACAAAAAGCCCTATGACACAGGCTGTTTTTACAAGCGTTTTACTTTTGTTTTGGGTTTCTTTCAAAATCGTAATTATTTTATAGATGATTATGTCTGTTTAATCAAGGGCAGTTTCAAGCAAGGGTAAGTGGTAATTCATGATCGGGTAATAGGGTAGGGTCTTTCTGATAAAACCAAAACCCTATTACCCTTTACCCCAAACCCTAAGGTAGATATGTTTCAAATGAGATGTGCTAAAGATCGCTTGACAGAATCATGACATCCATCATATACTAACATCATGAGGAAAAGGGTGAGAGATTTAATATCGGAGAAGATCCGATCTGTTTTCTCTTTAGCTGACACGGTAACAGGATACCTGTCGCCGTACGCCCACAGCGCTGCGCCCCAATACCCAATACCCAATACCCAATACCCAATACCCAATACCCAAATTATTATTTAAGTCCAAAAAAGTTTGTCAAGCCCCCTGTGGGGAAAATCAGCAATTTCAATATAAAAACTCAAGAAAGAATCGCCCAAGGAAGCCCGGAATATCTCCGCCTTTTCTTGGGTTTTTACTTTATCAAACGGCATGAAATAGCGCGTTACGAAGAGTAAAACCCCGAAGCTGGGAAAGAGGAGAGTTGGGTACGGTACAGGATGTCTGGTAAAACCCAGACCCCAGACCCAATTACGCTGAACCCTAGTAACAAGTCTAAAAGGGACGTGAGCATGAGAATGAAAATCGGATTAGCGGCGGCGCTGATGCTGGCGATAACAGGTATGGCAAGCTGGGGACAGAGTGCCGGAGAGATTAGCGTAGGAGCCCTTTTTGAGGAAAACTTAAGCGGGCGGCAGGGGATGAGTATGGCAGGGGGTCTTATCGCCGGATACGGCATAACCGAGCGCTTTACCATAGGTGTCAAGAGTTCGTACGGGAATGATTTCGGGGGGCTCAGGATATTCGAGGCCATGACATACGGGAGATATTACAGAGCGATTAAAAGCATTGAGGACTTGCATCTGTGGGTACAGATGGAGGTCGGCGGGATAACGCTTATAGAGAAGGGCCGGGACGGCATAGGCAGCGCAGCGGTGGCTCTAAGCGCCGGGGCACGTTTTTCCTTTAATTCATTTTACGCTGAGCCGTATATATGGGTCGGCTATCCGGTACCCTTCGGCTTGGGCGTTATATTCGGCTGCAAATTTTAGAGCTTGGAGGAAAAAATATGAGAAGGACAAGAAGAATAACGGCATTCATAGCAGCGCTGGCTCTTATTGCAGGCAGCGTGATCTCGTGTGATAACTGGGGAATAGCGTCGATCATCGGAGGGAAGAAGACGGACGAAAAGGCCGAAACGGGAACTGATAGCGGTAACGGCGGCGGTGTTACGCCAAGTGGACCGGAGAAGGTGCCGGTAGAGCGGGTCGTGATAAGTCCCGGCGGGGATTTGGGCGGGGCAGTCGGAGGCTTTATGCCGCTG
>JAITXS010000139.1 GCA_031284645.1 Spirochaetaceae bacterium
TGTTAAGGAGTTGGAAAAACAGGAACATAAAGACCATATTGGCAATGCGGCTTAATTCCCTAAAGGGGACATTTTCATGTTGGTAAAAAAGGGGACATTTTCACGTTGCGTTGACAAACTGCGGCGTAATTCTTGATCATCTTTTTTATATATGTTAAAATACGACATTATATTTTTTATGGAAAAAGAGGCCATTTGTGGTAAAAAAGTGTTCGTTTAAAGGCGGTATCCACATTCCGTATAATAAGGACAGAACAAGCGGAAAAGCTGCGGAACTTGTTCCGTCTCCCAAACAAGTGGTCATTCCGCTTAACCAGCATTTTGGGGTATCGAATAAAGCGATTGTCGCTGTTGGGGATACTGTCAAAAGAGGACAGAAGATAGCCTGCGCTGACGCACCGGTTCCCATGTCTGTTCCGGTTCATGCCTCCATAGCCGGCATCGTAAAAAAAATTGAACCCCGCTTATTGTCAAATAACACAGAGGGAATTTGTATTGTCATTGAATCGGATCCGTCTGTTTCAGGCGATGAGTTCATGCCGCCGCTTGATCCCTTTAACTGTTCAAAAGATGAAGCTTTTGCCCGCATACAAGAAGCAGGCATAGTTGGCATGGGAGGCGCAGGCTTTCCCGCCCACATCAAAATTGATCCGCCGCCTGAAAAAAAAATTGATTTTATCATAGCCGATGGTGCTGAGTGTGAAGCCTACCTTACCACGGACGAGGCTGCCATCAGGTCAAAGGCAGATGCAATAGTCAACGGATTGGCGATTCTCATGGCGATTAGCGGTGTTAATACCGCGATTATCGGTATGGAAGACAACAAAGCCGATCTCGTGCCCACTCTTGAAAAGGCCATCGAAAACGGAAACTATCCGGGCAGTATCACGGTAAGCCTCTGCCAAACCCGTTATCCGCAAGGCGGTGAAAAATTATTGATCAAGGCACTTACCGGACGGGAAGTACCCTCAGGCGGCCTTCCGGCGGATGCAGGCTGTATCGTTCAAAACGTCGGGACCCTCCTTGCGATAAGCGAAGCCTTTACCCTTGGACGCCCGCTTATCAAGCGGGGACTTACCGTCTCAGGCGGTGCCTGCGCTCACCCGCGGAATATAATCGCGCCCATAGGAACCGTGCTCGGCGATTTTGACCCCGAATACTTTGCCATTGATTACGATAAACTCGATAAAATAATTTTCGGCGGCCCGATGATGGGCAGCTCTGTTCCCCATGCGAATATCCCGATTCAAAAAAACACATCGGGAATCCTTTTCCTGAGCGCTGCCGAGACTTATACACAGGAAGAAAACGCCTGTATACGATGCGGCCGCTGCGTCAAAGATTGCAGTATCCGCCTCTATCCGGTACTGATGAATAACGCACTTGAGGCAGGCGATTTTGAAGAGGCCATGAAAATCGGCCTTTTGGATTGCATTGAATGCGGCTCCTGTACCTTCAATTGCCCCGCACGGATAAGGCTTGTTCAGCGTTTCAGAGTCGGGAAATTCAAGCTGCGTAATTATCTTGCTGCGAAAAAAGCCCGGGCAGAGGCAAAAGCAGCAGCCTCAAAGCTAAGGAGTTAAGACCTGTTCGCTTTAATAAATAATATGCTGTGTTCTGGTAATAAAATCTGTTTTATTTTTATGAGGGGGAAAGCCTTCCCCCTTGCTCCGAACTTTCAGTTCTACGCAACCCCCTTCTTCAGGGGCTGCCGCCCCCGAACCCCCGTATCTTGGGGAAAAAGACGGGATTCGGAATGTACCGGTCAAAAAACAAACACAGCATAAAGACACGCACGGAGAACTCTAAGGAGGCAAACATGGCAGCCAATGAACATAGAACAAAACTTCTTCTTTTACAGTCAAGCCCGCATATAGTGCGCAAAGACGATGTTCCGATGATTATGTCACGGGTCGTTATAGCGCTTGTGCCGGTAACCGTATTCGGGGTTTTTAACTTCGGAATCAGCGCCCTGCTTAATGTGGCGGTATCAGTGGCAAGCGCGGTCATAGGCGAAGCACTGTTTCGCCGTATCACCAAGCAGGAGCTCCGCATCAAAGATTGCTCAGCCTTGGTAAGCGGCCTGCTGCTCGCCCTGGTAATTCCCCCGTCAACCCCGTTGTGGATGACGGCACTTGGTTCTCTTTTTGCCGTAATCGTGGCAAAAGAACTATTCGGCGGAATCGGCGCGAATGTGTTTAATCCCGCACTGGCCGGACGGGCTTTTCTTTTAATGAGCTTTCCGGCGGCCCTTACCACATGGGTAAAACCCGGCGGTATATACAGCCCGTTTTATCAATTCGCGGGCAGCGGGATTGTGGACGGCGCAACAACGGCAACCCCGCTGGGCATAGCCAAAGTGGGCCTTGACGGAATAAGCGGAGTAACTCAGCTTATCGCCGAAATGACCGGCGGCAGGAGCATAACGCAAACCCTGTTTTTGGGCACTCACGCAGGCTGCATAGGTGAGACATCAATTTTGTTGATTTTGCTCGGCGGAGTCTTCCTGCTGGTCACAAAAACCATAGACTGGCGGGCACCGGCGGCAATGATCGCAAGCGGATTCATCGCTTCTGCGGCTTTTGGTATGGGGCCGCTTAGCTCACTGCTTTCCGGCGGCCTTGTGTTCGGGGCGGTATTCATGTGCACGGATTACACGACAACGCCGGTAAGCAGCGCGGGAAAACTGATTTTCGGTTTGGGTGCGGGACTTATTACTATAGTTATCAGAAAATACGGCAACTATCCTGAAGGCGTCATGTTCAGTATTCTTATTATGAACGCATGTACACCCTTTTTGAATAAGCTCTTACGCAAAAAATACGGCTTTGTTCCGGTAAAAAAACCGGCAGTAGGGGGCGCAAAATGAAAGACATGGTAACGATGGTGCTGTCTCTTATTATCTTTGCAACGGTGGCCTGTGTCGGATTAGCCTTTGTTTATGACGGCACAAAAGATCAGATCGCGTTAAACAAAACCGAAAAACTCACCAAGGCCCTTAGCCAGATATTTTCCGGCGCGGAATTTACGGAAGCTCAGGGAAATATCGCATCAGACGGCGTAAGTTTCGGAACATCCGAATTTAAGCCGGCTTATACTGCCTCGCGGGACGGGAAGATTGTCGGAATCGCTTTAATTGTATCAAAAACCGGTTTTAGTGATATTGTAACAGCCCTTGTCGGGGTAGGAAGCGATGGAAAAATTGCCGGCGTACGGATTTTACAAAATACCGATACCCCAGGTCTCGGGGCAAATGCATCTTCTCCGGCTTACTTTATTGATAAACCCAAAAATACAACAACTTTTTTTGGTCAGTTTAAGGGCATGTCCGTAAATACCCCTATCAAGGTAAGGCAAGACGGCGGCGATGTTACCGCGATAACAGCGGCAACGATTACCAGCAGAGTCGTTGCGCTTCTGGTTGACAGAGCTGCCAAAGCAGGAAGCGTTTGGCTTTCGGAAAACGGAATCACCGGAAACGGAGGGGCAAAATGAAAAATTTTTGGAAAATATTTGTCAACGGTCTTGTTAATGAAAACCCCCTGTTAATTCTGATGATAGGGCTTTGTTCCAGTCTTGCCGTAACGACCAGCGTATCAAACGGACTTGGCATGGGACTGTCAATGACTTTTGTCCTTTTAATGTCGGAACTCGTTATCGGCATATTCAAAAAACTGATACCATCCTCGGTGCGTATTCCGGTTTTTATTATTGTCATTGCCGCCTTTACCACTGTTATTGATTATGTATTACAGGCGTACTTCCCCGCACTTTCCGAGAGCATGGGGCTTTTTATTCCGCTTATCGTGGTAAACTGTATTATTATGGGACGTGTTGAGGCTTATGCTTCAAAACAGCCCCTTATCAATATAATTCCCGACGGACTTGGTATGGGATTGGGGTATACATGGGTACTTGCCGCGATTTCGCTTGTACGCGAGCTGCTTGGCAACGGATCCATTCTTGGCATTAATGTATTAGGGAATAATTATATACCAATTCTTTTCTTTGCGCTGCCGCCCGGCGGCTTTTTAGTCTTTGGCCTTTTTATCAGTTTTGGTCTTTTCCTTAAAGCGCGTCTTAACTCAGGTCCAATAAACCGGGATAAAATGGGGTGTTGTTCATGAATTTATTTTCAATCTTTTTTAAGGCTGTTTTAAGCGATAATATTGTTTTGATGAGCTTCCTTGCGCTCTGTCCTTTTATCGGTATGTCAAGCGATACGAATAAATCAATGGGTATGGGCTTGGCTGTTACCTTTGTAACGGTTCTTGCAAGCTGCGTAACCTGGCCCATCTACCGTTTTGTCCTTGAACCGCTTGGCTTGGTTTTTTTGCAGACGCTTGGTTTTATTCTGGTTATAGCCTCTCTGGTTCAGCTTGTAGAATTCTATCTTAAAAAATGCGTACCCGGCCTCTATAGCTCAATGGGCATCTATCTTGCACTGATTACAACGAATTGCGCGATTCTTTATGTCACGCTTAATGCGATTTCCCGTGAGTATAGTTTTCTTGAGTCCCTGGTCTACGCATTTGGGGTTGCAATCGGCTTTCTTTTGGCCCTGCTTCTCCTTGCCGGTATACGCAGTAGAATCAGGGCAAGTCCCGTCCCTTCTTTTATGAAAGGTGCTCCGATTCTTTTTGTTGCATCGGCGTTGCTCTCCATGGCCTTTATGGGCTTTGCAGGCTTGGTAAAGTGAGGTCAAGATGAACACAATCTTATTAACAGCTATTTTTGCAGCGTCTCTTACCCTGATTTTGGGTGTTCTTTTAGGAATTTTCCGCAAAGTCTTTCATGTGGAAAGCGATGTGCTTGTCTCTTTGATCCGTGAAACGCTTCCCGGTGCAAACTGCGGAGCCTGCGGTTTCCCGGGTTGCGATGGTTTCGCCGCCGCTGTTTCCGCGAAAGAAGCGGAACCGGACAAGTGTACGGTTTCCGATGCAAAGAGCACAAAAAAAAGAGCCGAGCTTGTTGGTTCCAATGCGGATATTGTCCCCCTTATGGTTGTTCTTGCCTGTAGGGGCAGCCGCGATCGGGCACAAGAAAAAGGTATCTATACCGGAGAGAAAAATTGCCGCGGCGCGAAAATCGCGTCTCAGGGTGTCAAACTATGCTCGTGGGCCTGTATAGGCTTTGGCGATTGCATCACGGTTTGTCAATTCGGTGCCATCACAATGGGAGAAAACGGCCTTCCTTTTATTGACCGGACAAAATGTACCGGATGCGGAATGTGCGCCGCAGAATGTCCTCAGCTTCTCCTTAAAATCGTACCTCGGGATAGAGAGGGAGTAATCGCCCTCTGTCAGAACCGGAACCCGATAAGGGCACAGATACGCAAAAACTGTGCGGCAGGATGTATAAAATGCGGGATTTGTGTTAAAAAATGTCCGAATCAGGCAATTGAAATTATTAATGGTATTCCGGAAATAGATTACAAAAAATGCTCCTCCTGTGGTCTTTGTGTGGGAGTTTGTCCTGCGGGCACGCTCAGGGAGCTTAAAACTCTTAATCGGGTAGATTACACTTAATTTTGATGAACAACAATAGCAAAGCAATGTGCGAGGAAGCCCTCGCTTGTCTTGCCGGACTTTCGATTTTTTCAGCTTTGAAAAAAAAACCGATAGTGCGGTTTTTTAAAAAAATTCTTCTTCAAGTAGTAAATGACACTATTGATCCGCTTAAACTGATTCAGGCGTGGGCTGAATTTACAGGTGTCTTTGCGCGGGATAATCCTGACAAGACGTTTTATATGTATTGGCTTGATCTTGTTCTTGCCGATGAAAATACCTTTACCTTATGCGCCGAGCGGGGTCAATTCGATGAAAATTCGCTTTTGTCTTCGTTGACCCGAAGCGACCTCCGCCGTCTTTCAATAATCGGTGATTTTGATATCCCTATGCTTGCCCTCTTTATTGCTGATATCTTGTGGAAAGCAGATTACCGCGATAGTGCGCAGCTTATTGAAGAAGGAGTGCGCTCTTTAGGGGAGCTTAGGCTGTATAATGAAAAACTTTCGATTAATACCTTTCCTTACACGGTTTTGCAAACGCAAAATATACGGGATTTTGCGAATTTCCTCAAAGAACACGGGGCCGGTGAACTTGCACGGCATACTTTTTTTTCATGGAAGGAGAACCAGGGGCTGGTTCCGGCAAGAAACCCCGACACGATTACCCTTGATGACCTGAGCGACTATGAAGAACAGCGGCGGATTGTTGTCGATAACACGATCCGCTTTCTCGAAGGCAAAGGTGAAGTGAATAATATCCTTCTTTACGGAGACAGGGGAACAGGTAAAAGTGCGACAGTCAAGGCGATCTGTAATAGTTTTTCCTCCCGCGGCCTGCGTCTTGTTGAGCTTCATAAACAGGATATGAGTCAATTGACCTGTATCCTCTCAACACTCGCCTCCCGTGGCCTGCGTTTTGTGCTTTTTATTGACGATCTTTCTTTTGAAAGTCAAAATGATTCGTATAACAGCTTAAAGGCTCTTCTTGAAGGCGGCATTGAGGCAAAACCGGGAAATATTGTCATATATGCAACAAGCAACCGCCGTCATTTAGTAAAAGAACAGGTACAAGACAGACCGGACAGCACGGCGTTTGCGGCAAGTATCAAAACAGGTGATATGCGGGCATTCGATACAATGCAGGAACAACTTTCTCTTGCCGACCGTTTCGGTCTTACGGTCATCTTTGCCATGCCCTCACAGGATGATTATCTGAGAATTGCCGAATTCATTGCTGAACGGCGCGGCCTCTTGCACAAAGACAGCCCGACAAGCAATTTAAAACATTTTCGGGAAGGTGCCCTGAAATGGGAACGCTGGTTTAACGGACGCTCACCCAGAACAGCACGACAGTATGTTGACTGGTTCTCCGGCGGCGGCGGCTTCCCCTGGGAATAATGTCTTAAACCGCGTCACTCCTGTACGCCGCTCAAAGAAGGAGCGCGGCGTTTACCGGTATGTTTCGATCAAAAAGACATGAACGCCCATGCTGCCTTGAAAATAGTGCCGGAACGTGTAATGATTACGGCTAGATATGACTCTTAAGGAAATAGCGCAGCTTGCCGGTGTCTCAATTGGCACCATAGATCGTGTTATTTATCATCGTGGACGAGTATCACCGGAAACAAAAAAAAACGTTGAAGGGATTATTGAACGGTATCAGTTTACGCCGGACCCGATAGCGCGGCGTTTACAGCGAAAAAAAGATTACCGATTTTGCGCCCTGCTGCCTTTACGGCACGAAGATGCAGGTTTCTGGGCACAGGCGCTTGCCGGTATCGAGGATGCCGCCAAGACACTTGCTCCCTTGGGAATAGAGACCAAGATAGTGGAATACGACCGCTATAATTACGAATCATTCAAAAAAACGGTAGACACGGCGCTTCTGCAAAAACCGGACGGACTTATCATGGCTCCGATTATGCCGGAAAAAATAAAACCATTTCTTGATTCACTTGACGGGATTCCCTACGTTTTTTTTGATGCCGATATGCCCAACACAAAGCCGCTTTGTGTTATCGGACATGACCCGTTTACCGGGGGCTATCTTGCCGGCCGTTTAATGCATCTTTTTGCCGGAGGAATTCCGCCAAAACCTGTCGCGATACTTGACTCGCACGGCGAAGACTATCACCTTTCGCGCCGCCGTGAAGGTTTTTTGCGCTATGCACAGGAACATAAGTTTCAGACCGTGGTTATGGAATACTCAGGGTATCAGGGACTGGAGATTTCCAGCGGCAAAGTCCAACGCTTTTTGCGCGAAAACCCTGCTCTGTCCGGAATTTTTATCAGCAATTGTATGACATTTCAGGTTGCCGAAGCCGCAGAGCTCGCAAAACGTGATTTTTTTATTGTTGGTTATGACCTTATTCCGAATAATCATAAATTGCTTAAGTCCGGCGGTATTGATGCCATCATCTCGCAACATTCCGAAGAGCAGAGCCGCAGAGCGCTTTTGACGTTGTATCGCCATATTGTGTTGGAACAGGAAGTCCCAAAGCGCCTTGAAATCCCGCTGGATATTTACCTCAAAGAAAATGCTCCCCAGATAATTACATAGACGAGGAAGGGTATAATAGGGTAGTAGGGTTATGGGTAGAGGGTTTAAAGAAGGGTAATAGGGTTATGGGTTTAGGGTAGTAGATTTCTGCTCAGAACTAAACCCTATAACCCTTTCTACCCATAACCCTACTTTGACCCTCTACCCGAAGCAAAGGGTTAGGGGAGTTAGGATGCGGGTAGTAACTTCCTGATAAAACCCAGACCCTATAACCATTACCCAATTACCCTAGATCACCACCTTCGCGGTTTAAAATCCGGGTCATCAGGGAGTATTTTCATGGTATCGCCGCTCTGTTCAAGCACATAAAACCCCTGTTCTATCGCCGCCTCCCGTGTCTCGTCGTCTATCACCGCAGCCGCTATCGCGCCGTAGAGATTCAGCCCTGGGTACATATCCCGCGTTTGTAGCAGGGTCATCCTTTTTGCATGACGGACTATGTCATCCGTGGTCGGATGCGTCTTGACTTCGACTATCATGATGTCTTCCCCGTTTTGAAAAACAGTA
>JAITXS010000046.1 GCA_031284645.1 Spirochaetaceae bacterium
TCTCCTGGCGCGTCGACTCCTTCCCAAAACGAATCGGTGGCAAAAAGAACGCTTTTTTTATTTTCAAGAAAAGTTTTAAGCAGTCGGCTTCTGTCATCATCACCTTGTTTTAAACACAAGATGCCCCGGGTGTGTAAACGCTCCTGTGCGTGCGCAAACGCGCTGTTTAAACTGTCAAACGAGGTAAATAATACGAGCGCGGCACCCTCTGATGTTTCGGCCAGACGCAATATGGCCTCGTTGACAAAATTGCGGAACGATCTTTCCTCGGGAAGCGGAGCATCTCCGGGTACCGCTAACAAGACAGAACTTGAATAAGGGAAGGGAGACGGAAAGCGTCCCTGAAAGAGGGAGCGGCTTTCTCCGTCTGCATCAAGTGCTAAATTAATGCCGGTGCGTCCGATCCAATAATCAAATTTATCAGCAACGGTTAAGGTTGCCGAAAGACATACAACCGTTTTATTGTTTTCAAAAAGCGATACTTTTAAAATTTGTGAAACATCAAGCGGCGCTTTGGTAAACAAGGCCCAATCGCTTCCGCCGGCCTCTTTCATGCGCTCTTTTGAGAAGGTCGAGCGGCGTTCTATCCAAAAAACAAAAGAACTGTGGTTTTTATATTCAAGAAAGTCCATGCAGTTTTCCGCGATAGCTGAAAGCTGCTTTAAACAGGATCTGACTTCACGGATCAGTATCGCGGTTGCCCCTGCCTCTTTGGTATTTGCGTTTGTTTCCTGTTCTGTTTTTTCAATGTGTTGAAGAATAAGGGAAATCGTATCTATCCACGCTAAAAGTGTATTGCGGACATCGTTCAGCGGACCACCCAATCGTTCAGTTATGATATTGTCACGTTCGGCGATTAAACGAAAGACACTTTCCCGACCGCAGAGTGAAAGGGCAGCTTCATCAAGTCTGTTGACTGCCTCCCGTATACGCTCGATTATTTCTTCCCATGCAGCGCTGGGGTCAGGGCCTCCGGTAAAGGCCTGCAAACGGAGCAGTAAACCTTTTTTCGCGGCTCCGCGTCTACGGTAAAGACGGGTAATATGGCGGAAAAGACCGAGTTTGCTCCATTGTTCGGAAAAGAACGAGGTTGCCGAATGTTCCATGGTATGCGCCTCGTCCATAATCACCCTGCTGTACGGCGGTAAAACAGCGCTTGACTCATAATCCGCGCTTTCCCGACGAGCCTGAAGATCGGCAAATAAAAGATGATGATTCACCACGAGTATTCGCGCCTCTTGCGCCTGACGGCGAAGTTTTACGATAAAACACATTTCGCGGAACGGACAGTTTGATCCGGCGCAGGCATCCGATTCCGAGCGGATATTCGCCCAGAGAGACTCCTTTGGCAAAAATGATAGTTCACTTTTTGCTCCGGTTTTACTTGATTCCGCCCATTGTACGATTTCCTGTATCTGAGCGCTCTCTGCGTTGTCATCAATTAAAAGCGGAGTCTCCAGCGCCGCATCCTGCAGGCGGCGTTTACAGACAAAATTCCCGCGTCCTTTTACTAACACGGTTTTTATGTCCGCATTTAACGCACGCAGGACAAGCGGTATGTCTTTTTCAAATAACTGCTGCTGCAAGGTAATCGTAGAGCTTGATATAACAATACGTTCATCGTTTAACAAGGCAAAACTTACCGCCGGTAAAAGATAGGCAAATGATTTTCCGACGCCGGTTCCCGCTTCTGCCGCGGCAAGAGTTTCCTCGTTAAAAGCGTTTATAATTAAACGCATTAAATCAAGCTGGGAGGAACGATTTTCGTATAGGGGAAGATTCCGCGCAATAGCGCCCCCCTCTTCTAATTCAGCAATAATTTTTTCGCTGTCAAGTTTTTGGATAGGCCTTTCGATATCTTCATCATCATAAAAGTCATTCCCGTATTCATCCTGATATTCTTCATTCACAATTATTCCTCGATAAGGGTCGGCGGCAAGGCAGATTTTTAGAGCGGATCTAAAACAATATGTATGGTATCACCCGTGGTAATACCCTCGCGGCTGAACCAGCCTTGCGGAACCTCAAGCGCATACCGGAGTGAACGCGATGATTGTACGGCGCTTTGGTCGAAAGCTGCCATGTCGTGGATTTCCGCTATGGTTCCGTCTTTACTGATATACGCGATTGAAAGCGGGATAAAAGTGTCTTTCATCCAGAACGAAAGTATTTTATCCTGATCAAAGATAAATAGCATCGCTTCGCCATCGGCGAGCTGTTTTCGGAACATAAGACCGCGTTGACGTTCCTCGTTGCTTCGGGCAAGTTCTGTTTTAACGGTAAGCTTTTTGCCGTTTTGTGTGGTAATCTCAAACTCTTTGACCGGAAGTTTTTTCTGTGCAGTTTCCTCTGCCGGAACGCAGGCACTGTATAAAAAGAACAGCATAAAGAACAACGCAACAACAGGGGTGCAGGCGTGCCTTCCTGCGGGGAAGGGAAGCGGAGAAGAATGAATCTGAAGCGTACGCAGATCCGGGGACGCAGGAGCGGAGGGGCACTCCCCTCTTTTGTTGTACTTAAAAATCATTTAAAAAATCCTCTCGCAAAGCCTCGACCTTTGATGTTCCTGCGCGTGAATCCTCGACAAGCGTGTCAAAGACTACTCTATCAATATATTTGACAGTCAAAGGTCTTTCAATAGATATTCGCGTTGTCTCCGATTCCCAGACTGCTTCTTTGGGATTCAGAGAAAGGGGTTCCCCGTATTTTTTTACAAAAGAACTGTACACGGAATAGTGGTCTATCAGGCTGGTATTAAGGGAAAATGACATGATAAAGACAGTATTATCTTTTAACTGAAAAAACGCCCGTTTTATAAAATTCAAACCGGCGCTTTCTACGAGGTTTTGTTGGCTCAGCGGGAGAAAAGAAACATCACGATCTCCCCGGAACGCAAAATACGGGTCTTTTTCCAGCTCTGTTTTTAAATCTTCAAGGCTCATTCCCAAGGAAAAAGCACGGAATTGCGAAGGCAGACTGCCCTCGTTTGTAACTTCCGGTTTTTCCGCCGGTTCTGCTTGACCTGTAGCATCAAGATTTGCTTTTTGGGCATCGCTCTTAAAGGCGGCAAAAAAAAACACGGCAAAAACGGCGATAACGACTAATTTTTTCACTTTTCCCCCCGCGCTCCCTGTTCGGATACCTTGGATAAATTGTCGTCAGAAGAAGCATCAAAAACAAGCCCCCCAAGACCTTGATCCTGTTTACTGACTTAGAGGGAAAGGATAAAGAATATCTGATCGGAACTATACCCTATTACCCAAAACCCTGTACCCTAATAATCATGTTTTCAAAACGGGAATTGCCGGCGAATACTATACCGGCACTTGGTAACAAAACAAAACTCCTTGCCGCGTTTTTTACCGCGTTTTTTTTTATATGTCTTGGCGCTTCCTTGGGGAGTACAGGCATACGGTTTTCGGAAACTCTCTCGATTGTATCACGCACCATTTTTTTTCTGCCCTTAAACGACACTGATCCGAAAACAGTTTTCATTGTTTTGAACATACGCCTTCCGCGCGTCCTCCTTGCTTTTTTAGCAGGCGGCTGCCTTTCCGTAAGCGGTCTCATTACTCAGTCAATTTTAAAAAACCAGCTTGCCTCGCCGTATATCTTGGGCGTATCATCGGGAGCATCCCTTGGCGCGGCTCTTGTTTTGCTCGGCGGCTTTGTTTTCCCCTTAGTCGGTGCCTTTACCCTGCCTTTTACCGGATTTATAGGTGCCATGCTCACTGTCTTCCTTGTTGTTTCTTTTTCTTCGAAACTCGATAAAACAATTTCAAACAATACGATTATCCTGTTCGGCATGGTATTCTCTCTTTTTGTGAATGCACTTCTTACCACCCTGTTTGCCCTCTACCGGGAAGAATTAAAAAATTTAATCGTTTGGCAGATGGGCAGTTTCGCGAATAAAGGATGGTCTTATATCAGAATCCTTCTGCCGTTTCTTGTCACAGGCTTGCTCGGTCTTATGTATTATGCAAAAGAGATGGATATACTGAGCTTTGGAGACGAACAGGCGTCCGCAATCGGCGTTGAAGTACAAAAATTAAAAAGAAACTTATTAATATGTTCGGCGATTCTCACGGGGTCTGCGGTCTCTCTCTGTGGTGCCATAGGTTTTGTTGATCTAATAGCGCCTCATATCGCGCGGAAAATAGTCGGATCCAGGCATAAAATCCTGATACCGATAGCGTTTTTAGCAGGAGGCAGCCTCTGTGTTTCGGCTGATATAATCGCGCGGATCATAGTGTCGCCTTCGGAGCTTCCGGTCGGAGCGATTACCGCTTTAATCGGTACTCCGTTTTTTATATGGGTCTATTTCAAGAAAAGCCGCTAAGACGGGGCCTCGGTCTTCCCTATCTTTTACTCCAAAGCCGGAGTAAAGGTATGGGTTTTTGTAATTCATTATAAAACAATGAATTAACAAGTCAGGTGAATTTCCCGTTAGATTTTATAACTCCTTATGCCGAAAAGAATTATAAATTTTGTATCTTTACCGTGTGCTTTGACGTTCCCCCTTTACAGATTTACCGTTTTAACCGATAATAAATCGAATAACAATAGGTGATTATGGGGAACTTGGCTTTCCGCCTCGGCAAAAGTTTTCCCGGATATTTGACAAAATCGGCATAACGAACTATAACAGGCTGATTGATTTTACAAGAGACGGCAGAGAGAGGAGACCCGTATCATGAAGAAAGGCAGTTTATTCGCCATTTTCTCAATTATTTTCTTGGGTAGCTTGAGTATTTCAACATATGCCGACAGCAATACTGTTGAAATGTCATCCCGAATTCTTGATAGTTTTGACGGCACGGCGTATGTTGTAGATGGTGAGGAATATCATTATACATGGCAGGCAGTGGCAAGCAGGTACACCACCAAGACAAGTGATCAATCATTTCCGCAAATTGGGGTCATTAACACGGCTCCTACGGTGCTTGAGCGTCTTGCCGGTGATAAAGACGTCAAGAGCCTTGGTATTCAAGGGAGTTTCGATCGCCGTGCTTATAACTGGATAGATATTTATCCGACAGCAAGCGGCGGGGACGGACAGCCTGCGGAGATCCCTCTTTTGGGAAGAACCCGGGTAATTGACATCTGGGCATGGGGATCTGACCTTAACTATTATCTTGAAGCATATGTTCGTGATACCAGAGGTATGATCCATGTTATCCCGTTAAGAACCCCGGAGGCGAACCCCGCAGGGAGTCTTCGTTACAGAGGTTGGAAAAATCTGACCGGCACTATTCCCGCAGGAATTCCGATGGTCTCCAACGTTGTTCCGCGTTCAAATCATGCGTCAACTTTTGTAAAATTCCGGCTATGGACGGATCCAAGCGAGAGGACTTACATTGATGTTGAACGGGACAGTTCCGGCAAGGTAACAAAAATCGTTCCTTTTTATTTATATATTGCACAGCTTAAAGTGCTTTCCGATATTTATGACACCATCTATGATGGTGACAGACTTGCCAATCCCAAGCTTGCCGATCAACTATGGTCTTCATCCGGGAGCGGAGGGGGAAACACAGCAGCGGCAAATAATCAAGCCGGTAACAATCAGTAAAGGGAGGGAAGATAGATGAAACGGTATATAGCAATTATTCTTACAGTAATGAGCGTAGGTGTTCTTTCCGCGCAAAACGGCGGCGGAAATGCCCAACAAAGCGAAATCGGAGATCCCGATCCGGAGAGAGTCACGGGTTCGCCGCGCGAGTCGTTAAAAGAAGTTTCTGTTGATAAATTCGAACAAGACGGTTTTTGGCAGGTTTATATCCCTTCGGACAACGGTTTTGCACTGGGACGCCTTTTTGCCGGCGGCCCCACACCGGATAAAAAAGGCGCTCTTCAGGATGAAGCAAGCCTCAATATCTCTGATAACAATGTTTTTGGTGTCAAAATTGATTTTATTCGCAGGGCTTATACAAATATTTATATTAACGCGATACGCCCTATCCCCATCGAAGGCATATCAAAAACTGTTTCAGTATGGGTTGCGGGACGTAACTATAATCACCGGCTCTATTTAATTATTGAAGATTCACGGGGACGTTATTTTGAGTTCCTAATGGGAAAAATGAATTTTCAGGGTTGGAAAAAGATGTCTGTTGTTATTCCTCCGCAAAACGGCGATAGCAACGGTATAGTTCAGAATGACTATCACTACACTGCTGATACGGGAATTCGGGTGGTAGGTTTTAGAATTGATATTGATCCGATGGAAGCATACGGGACTTATTATCTCTATCTTGATGATCTTAGAGCTGTTACCGATCTCTTTTTTGAAGAAGATCGCGAAGCGGACGACCCAAGAGACAATTGGTAGTTTTTAACCGGACAGTGAGCCTTCGCTGTCCGGTTCGCCTATGAATCAAGAAGACTCCTTTTTATGGCAAATTCTTCTTCAGCTGATCCTGATACTCCTTAATGCTTTTTTTTCAGCCGCAGAAATTGTTCTTATATCTTTCAACGAAGCAAAAGCTGAAAAAAAGGCTGAAAACGGTAACAAGAGCGCCATTCGCTTTTTAAAACTAAAGAAAACGCCCGAAAAATTTCTCGCTACTATCCAGGTAGGGATTACCCTTGCAGGTTTTCTCGCGAGTGCCTTTGCTGCCAGTGATTTTTCCGATGCATTTGTTCGTTTTTTTGGTTCTTTCAATACCGGAATTCCGCTCCATGCGCTAAGAATACTTGCTGTCTTTGCTATTACCATTATCCTTTCGTTGTTTACGATTGTATTAGGCGAGCTTGTCCCAAAAAGAATTGCGATGAAAAAGGCAGACACACTTGTATATGTCATGTCTACCGTTATCAGTCTTATTTCAAAACTATTTGCGCCGATTATATGGTTTTTATCGCTTTGCACCAATCTTTTTTTGCGGATACTGCGGATAGATCCTAAAGCAGAAGAAAACGGGATTACCGAAGAAGAGATACGCTTGATGGTTGATGCGGGAAGTGCAAAAGGCGTCATTGAGGAAAGCGAAAAAGAAATAATCAATAATGTTTTTGAATTTGATGATAAAAATGTCGGCGAGCTTATGACTCACCGCTTGGATGCGTCGGTTCTATGGCTCAAAGACAATGATAAAGACTGGGAAAAAACAATCATAGAAAAGCGGCATGGCCAGTATCCTGTCTGCGGCAAAACAATCGACGATATTGAAGGGGTGCTTTCTACCCGTGACTTTCTTTTATTAAATAAACATGATAGAAAGACCGTACTTTCAAAAGCCATGCACAACGCTCAATTTGTACCCGAATCCCTAAAAGCTGATGTGCTTTTTTCAAAAATGAAGAAAAGCCGCGATCATTTTGCTCTTGTTCTTGATGAGTACGGGGGGTTCAGCGGCTTGATAACAATGAATGATGTGCTCGCCGCGATAGTCGGTAAATTTTCGTATTAGCTTGCCGGTAATTTATTTTTTAGAAAATCTCCGAATATGAAATTTCAAATTTTTCCGGAACGCAAACAGAGCTTATAAAATTCCTGTCGTGTTTGCTTATATCATGTTGAATGAATCAGGTTTAACGGGATTTTCCGATTCCTTCAGCGGCGCAATATTCTTTGATAAGACATTTTGAGCAAAAAGGGCTGATAGGGCGGCAGAGCTGCTGCCCGTAAAGCACTAAAAGCGCGTTAAGTTTTTTCCAGTGTTTTAATGGTAGAATTTTTCGAAGATGCATTTCAGTTTGATCAGGCGTACTCGTTTGCAGCCAAGCTGCCCGATTGCAAATACGGTGAACATGGGTGTCAACGCAGATCCCGTCCTTGTCAAAAGCTTCGATCATAACGAGATTTGCCGTTTTTCTGCCAACACCGGGCAGTGCTAAAAGCTCGTCAAGATCGCATGGTACTTTTCCTTTGTGTTTTTCAATAATTCCTTGGGCTATTCTCTGTAAATTAAGCGCTTTTGTTCGGTAAAAACCAACCGGAAAAATAATTTCCTGCAATTCTTTTATGTCAATATTAAGCAATGCCTCGGGTGTGGGAGCTTTTTTTAACAAGGCTTCGGATGCTCGAAGGGTAAGTTCATCTTTTGTGCGGAGACTTAAAATAGTCGAAGTCAATACAGCCCACGGATCATGATGATATTTTTCCGCGATTGTCGTAACTGAAGGATCATCCAATCCTGCTCTCCATGCTTCAAGAGTGCAGACTATATTATCCCATGCTATCATTTTTCCACTCATCATTGTCCCCACTTTTTTTATCGTCTTAAGCACAAGAATTGCCGTATAATAAGCAGCAATTCTTGTGTTGATATTTCGTGCAGGTCGAGCGGTTTGGCCCTTGTGCTTTACGCACAAAGGCCAAGCTGACTAGAAATCGACTTCTTTATCGTAATAGCAAGCGAGTAGAAGTTTTTCCATCACCGCAGGAGTAATGCTGCGCGGGTTAGATCCGGTACACGCATCTCCGACAGCCAATTCGGCAACTTTCGGCAGTTTTTCAAGGAATTCTTTTTCGTTGATAATGCCGCCTTCGTAGTCTTTAATACTGTTGGGAATGTCAAGAGATTTATTGAGTTTTCTGATGTGTGCAATCAGAGAGTCAACGCCTTCCGCCGCTGTGCTTGCGGGCAGTCCGATAAAGCTCGCGATTTCGCGATAGCGTTCCGCCGCGATTTTGTCCTTCGAGTTATAGCGAATAACTTTGGGCAAATACATCGCGTTCGCACAGCCGTGCACAATGTGCCCGCCGGAATATGCCGCTCCTGTTTTATGCGCCATTGAGTGTACAATGCCAAGCAAAGCATTTGAAAACGCCATACCGGCAAGACACTGAGCATTGTGCATTCGGGCACGGGCTTCCAGATCACCCTTGTAAGAATCTACCACATAGCGGCTTACCATTTTAACTGCATGCAACGCAAGCGGGTCGGTATAATCACAATTCAACGTTGACACATAGGCTTCAATTGCGTGTGTGATTGCATCCATACCGGTATGTGCGGTAAGCTTCGGCGGCATTGTTTCAGCCAGCGCCGGATCAACGATTGCTACATCCGGAGTGATATTAAAATCTGCCAACGGGTACTTTACACCTTTATGATAATCAGTGATGACAGAAAAAGCAGTAACTTCCGTTGCCGTCCCTGATGTCGAAGAAATCGCGCAGAACCTTGCTTTTGTTCTGAGAGTGGGAAAACTAAACGGAACCGTCAGAGAGTCAAACGTGATGTCCGGGTGTTCATAAAATGCCCACATTGCTTTTGCCGCGTCAATCGGAGAACCGCCGCCGATAGCAACAATCCAGTCCGGACCGAATTTCCGCATTGCTTCAGCTCCTTTCATTACCGTTTCCACCGACGGATCGGCTTCAACGCCTTCAAAGAGAGAAACTTCAAGACCTGCCTCTTTTAAATATGCGACAGCTTTATCTAAAAATCCGAAGCGTTTCATGCTTCCGCCGCCAACTACCACAATCGCTTTTTTCCCGGTAAGGGATTTTAGCGCATCCAAAGAACCTTTCCCGTGATATATATCGCGGGGTAGTGTAAATCGAGCCATTTAAGCCTCCTAAATTTATTTAATAGTATATTACTACATATATGCTGATTAGTCAAATTATACCGCAATTGAGGATCCGATCCAAGTATGATGAAAGGTCACCAAATGTTCGTAATGCGATATGTATAGCAGTGTTTGTCCTGTAATCAGATAGAGTGATGAATACAAATCATTGCAGGTATATACCACAAAAAAATGAGGATATCCGTTTGCATAGATCTTCAGGCGAAATATTTTTTGTTAGCGAAACGGATAATAAAAAACGGCGGGTGGCATAGTTATCGCGCTATTTTTAAATTTAAAGAGGATATTGCAAATTGTTACTGGACAAAAAGGGAAAATGATGGGAAACTTGAGGCGTATTTTGAGAGGAGTACTTTATGAATTTAGTTTTTTTAGGACCGCCCGGTGCGGGAAAAGGGACACTAGCGATAAGGGTTGTGGATTTGTTAAAGATTCCGCATATCAGCACGGGAAATATTTTCAGAGAGGCTATTGCCGCGAAAACCCGACTGGGACTGAAAGTAAAAGAAATTATTGAGTCCGGTGGTCTTGTCGATGACATCACCACCATTGAGCTTGTCCGCGAACGGCTTGGGCACTCTGATACGGCCGGAGGCTATATCCTTGACGGTTTCCCGCGTACCATCCCCCAAGCTGACGCCTTGGCGGTTTTTTCCAAACTTGATTATGTGGTAAATTTTGATCTTCCCGACACAATTGTAATTGACCGGCTTTCCGGCAGGCGTGTGTGCAGGAAATGCGGTTTTAACTGGCACGCGGCCTTTAATCCGCCGTCAAAAGAGGGGCTCTGCGATAAATGCGGCGGCGAAGTGTATATTCGTGATGATGACAAGCCCGAGTCAATTAAAAAACGTCTTGAGGTCTATCGATCCCAAACAGAGCCGCTTATCGCGTATTACCGCGAAAAGGGAAACCTGGTTGATATTGACGCAAGTCCGCAGGTAGACGCTATTCTGGTGAATTTTAAAAAGGCATTGAAGCTTTCTTAAAAGAAATCCGAATGAAAAATGACCCTGCGGAAAATTTTGCGACACGGCTGACTCGAACAGCCCACCTACGGCTTAGAAGGCCGTTGCTCTATCCGGATGAGCTAGTGTCGCGCTCTCTTCGGCAATTCTCGTTTCTAAAGAGAAACACCAACACGTACCCGTGTTCGGTTTACGTTAAAAATCTTTTTTAACGAGAATCGCTGATTTCTTGGAAAACTCTATCATATATTATAAAATTATTCTAGAGTAAAAGATAATATGAAAATTTTAGTGACCAATGACGATGGATTTGAATGTGAGGGCATCATAAAACTTGGAGAAGCTCTTAAAAAAACAGGGCATACTATTTTTACCGTAGCGCCGGACAGAGACCGCTCAGGCAGCTCTCATTCAATGACGATTACTGAAAAAATACAAGTAAAACAAATTGCACGCGATTTCTGGATTTGCCGGGGAACGCCGGTTGACTGCGTTGTTTCGGTTATTTCAGGCGGCCTTCCCTTTACACCGGATATAGTTGTTTCAGGCATCAATGCAGGCCCCAATCTTGGAACCGATATTGTGTATTCAGGGACAGCCTCAGCTGCACGGCAGGCGGCGTTAAGCGGTATTCCCGGTCTTGCTTTTTCCTTGTGCGGGCAGCCCCCTTTTTTTTGGGATGAAGCAGCGCGCTGGTCGGCGGCTCATCTGGACGATTTACTCAAACTCTGGAACAAAGATGTTTTTATCAATGTTAATATGCCGAATATCGAAAGTATTCCTTCGGGTGTAGAAATCGCCTTCCCTGCGCGGCGCGCTTATGTCGAAAAAACCGAGGCGCTTGGCGGAGAGGAGGACTGGAAAGTTTTGGTTATGACAGGCTTTGATGTGGAAACGGACTTTGAACATGGATCCGACCATCACCTTGTTTCTCTTAATAAGGCAGCGGTCAGTCCGGTATTTTTGCATCCGGTTATCAAGGAGGGAGGAGAGAGAGCATGAAAACAACATACGATGAGGCGGTAAAGCTTTTTAAGATGAAACGCTGGGATTCGGCTCTGGCGACATTTCAAGAAGCCGAAACAAGCACTTTTAACGCAGAACAAAAGGCCGAGCTTGCCTATTATTTCGGACTTTGTTATACAAAGCTCGAGAGATTTAATGATGCGCTCGTTTATTTAGAACAGTTTGTCTCCGATGACAAGAGATCGCTTCGAAGTTGTCAGTGCAGGCTGACTCTTGCCTATATCTATATGAATACCAAACGCCCTAAAATGGCGGAATTTGAGCTTGAGCATCTTCTTAAAAGCGGTTTTAAATCCGCTCAAATCTATACCATGCTCGGTTTTGCCGCATGGACCCAAAACCAGGAAAAAGAGGCGATTGAACGTTATGAAAAAGCCCTTGAGCTTGACCTGAATAACTCAACGGCGTTGAATAGCCTTGGCTACATTCTTGTTGAAACCGGCAAAGATATTCCCCGTGGGCTTGAACTTTGCAAGCGGGCGGTGGAAAAACATCCGGGCAGTGCAGTCTACATGGACTCACTTGGTTGGGCCTACTACAAAAGCGGCGAGCTTGTTGAAGCCCGTACATGGCTGCGGCGGGCGCTCTCCATTGCCCCCCGACAACGGGAGATTTCCGGGCACATGAAAGCTCTCGTCGATAAGGCGTCGTAAGTTCATTATCATACATTTATTATGAAGGGGAAGCATATCATGGTCGATCCGGGGAAATCAAAAAGCAGTGAACATATCCTTGATGCGGCTGTCCTCTCCTCCGAAGCACGGCTGAGCCGTGTTCCCGCGCTCCGGACGCCGACTCTGTGTGTCCTGCTGCTTTTATCATGTCTTTTTTTACCGGCGCAGGACAGTGCTCTTGGCACGGATATTGACGCGCTTAACGCACGGGAATCGTTTCGCATTGGGCTTGACGCTTATAACCGTTATGCATTTAATGAAGCGATTCTCTCCCTGGAACAGGCCCTCTCTTACAAACCGAATGAAGGACTTATTTTAGACTGGCTTGGCAAAGCATATTACCGTTCGGGACTTGAGGCTATTGCGCTTCGGGAATGGCGCGCCGCACAGGCCACATATCAGAGTACTGCATCGGAAGCAACGCTTATCAGAAACAGGATTGAGTTTATCGGCAGGCGGCGGAGTTTTTTCCCGACTATGGAAGAAGTGTCCCGTTATGTTGAAACCGGGTTTTTCCCGGGGAAATATGACAAGCTTACGATTTACCGGCATCCGACTTCGGTATTGGCCTGCGATGACGGATCGGTTTGGGCAGTCGCCTACGGAAGCAACGAGATTATCCGCCTGGATGTAAACGGCGTTGTCCGTGTCCGGCGGCGGGGGCCCCTTGTTGGTTTTGATCGGCCCTACGATATAGCTCGGGGATTGGACGGCAGGCTCTTTGTCTCCGAATTTCAGGGCGGACGCGTAAGTGTTCTTAGCGAAACAGGGGAATGGCTTTCTTTCATAGGGACAAAAGGTTCCGGAGACGGACAGCTTCTCGGTCCGGCCGGCCTTGCTGTTGATGAAGCGGGCTATATCTATGCTGCGGAGTTCGGGAACAGGCGTATTTCAAAATTTGATCCGGACGGCGCTTTTGTCCATTCGTTCGGCAAAAGGGATGATATTTTTCCGGGCTTTTTAGCGCCGACAGGAATCGCCTGTAAAGACGGTATTATTTACGCAGCGGACGGAGCGGCGAAAGCAATTTATATGTTTGACTCCAACGGGGCCTATCTTGGTATTTTAAACTCCGAAGGCTTAAATGCGCCGGAAAGCCTTAAGATCTTCCCCGGCGGCAGTCTGCTTGTCTCGGACACAAGACGCCTGCTCCTTGTGGATACAGATTCCACGATAGTCAAAGAAATTACTCCGGCAGGTAATTCCCGTATCCGTTATGTCGGCGCCGATGTGGACAATAACGGAAATATTCTTGCTGCTAATTTTAATGAAAGTGAAATTACGGTATTCTCCTCGATCAACGATGTCGCCTCCGGTTTATTCGTACAGATTGAGCGTATTGTCGCCGATCGTTTTCCGCGTGTCACTCTTGAAATTTCCGTCCATGACGCGAATAGAAGGCCCATTGTCGGTCTGGATCAGTCTAATTTCCTTTTAAGCGAGCAGGGCTACCCCGCTGCGGAACAGGTCTTTCTTGGCTCGTTTACCGCGCCTTCACCGGTCGATATTTCCGTGCTCATTGAGCGCTCAGATCGAAATGCGGCAATGCGCTCGGACATTACCGCCGCCCTGCGTGATATTGCCGCGGCAATGAAAGAATCCGGCGGTAATATCACATCCATTGTTTCCGCCGGAACTCAGCCGGTATTAGAAAAATTCACTATTGATAATCCTGCCACGCTTGATCGTGCCGCATCCGGTAATGCTTCTGCCTATACGCCGCGCTGGGCTTTCGATTTAGGCGCACGGCTTGCCGCAACAGACCTTCTGCCGCGTTCAAAAAGGCGCGCTGTGGTTTTTTTAAGCTCCGGCGAGTTTGGCGGGCTTGCTTTTGAACAGTACAGTTTATCCGATATTGCCGCGTATTTTGCCAATAACAACATCAAGTTTTACTGCGTTTTACTTGGCGGCACCGAAGCTTCCGAAGAAATTCAATACCTCTGCGATGAAACAGGGGGCAAGGCCTTGAAGCTCTACCGCCCGCAGGGCATAGGGCCTGCCTTAAAGAGCCTTGCACACGCTCCAACGGCTGTCTATTCGTTCTCTTATACATCAGGTCTTCCCACGGATTTCGGGCGGGCTTTTCTTCCGGTATCGGCGGAAGTCAACCTCCTTGGGCGGTCGGGCCGTGACGAATCAGGCTACTTTGCACCCTTAGAATAAAAGAGCTTTCAAGAATTGTCGGCCCTGTGCACCCACTCTTGACAGCTAAGCCGTTCTTCATATTAAATTTATAGCTATGAACGATATAATAAAAATTTTCGACACAACGTTGAGGGACGGAGAACAGGCGCCGGGCTGTTCGATGAATGTACAGGAAAAAATTGAGCTTGCGAAAGCGCTTGAAAAACTTCGTGTTGATGTGATCGAGGCGGGCTTTCCTGCATCCAGCCCCGGTGATTTAGAGTCCGTAAAAACGATTGGCGGGATTATAAAAGAAAGCACTGTGGCAGGCCTTTGCAGGGCCCTTGAAAAAGATATTGACGCGGCAAAAGAGGCACTTGCCCATGCCGCATCTCCCCGTGTCCATATTTTTCTGGCAACAAGTCCCATCCACATGGAATATAAACTTAAAATGACACCGGATAAAGTACTTGAAAACGCAGTTGCCGCAGTACGATACGCGAAAAAATTCTGTGCTGATGTGGAATTTTCCGCAGAAGATTCTTCGCGCAGTGATCTTGATTTTGTCTCAAAAGTATTTTCCGAAGTAATTAAGGCGGGAGCCACGACAGTAAACTTCCCTGATACAACAGGCTACGCAATGCCGGATGAATTTGCCCGCATGGTGAAGTATGTCAGAGAACACAGCATAGGCATAGAAAAGGCACACTTTTCCGTACACGTTCATAATGATTTGGGTCTTGGTGTGGCAAACAGCCTTGCCGCGATTGGAGCAGGTGCGGATCAGGTTGAATGTACGGTAAACGGCATCGGTGAACGTGCGGGGAATGCCTCTCTTGAGGAAATCGTAATGGCACTCAAAGTGCGGAAAGATTATTGGAAAAAAGACACACGTATTGATACAACGCAGATTTATCCGATCAGTCGGCTTGTTAGCAAAGTGACCGGCGTTAAAGTACAGCCGAATAAAGCCATAGTCGGGGAAAACGCCTTTGCCCATGAAGCAGGCATTCATCAGCACGGCGTTCTGGCAAACCGTGCGACCTACGAAATCATGTCGCCGGAATCGGTCGGCATCACAAGAAATGAGATGGTGTTGGGTAAACATTCCGGACGACACGCCTTCGAAGAACGGCTCAAGCAGCTGGGCCTTCCGGTAGACCCGAAGAATTTGGACGAGATTTTTATGCAGTTCAAGATCCTTGCCGACAAGAAAAAAACCGTTGGGAATCGGGATATTGAATCTCTTGTGCTTGGTTCAAGTTCATCCTCTATTCCTGTAACATGGAAGCTTGACCGCTGGGTAACGAATGCGGACGCATCCGGTTCTTCAATGAGCGCGATTCGGCTTGAGGCGCGGGACGGCGGCTTGCGTGAGGCAGTGCATCTTGGCAACGGCTGTATTGATGCGGCGTTCAGCGCCATCAATAATATCGTCGGCAAGGATGTTACTATGGAAATGTTTGAGCTTGGCGCTATAAGCGGCAGTTCGGATGCTCAGGGAGAAGCGATCATAAAAGTCTCGTATAACGGCAAACAGTGGAATGGGCACGGAGTCTCTACCAACATCGTTGAATCCGCAATTAAGGCGTATGTTGCAGCCATCAACGCGATGGAAAGTGATCAGCGTCAAGGCGAAGAAAAGAATCTCGGGTAACTTGAGTTTAGGGCGGAGGGTTCAGTGTAGAGGATAGCTGATCCTTCCCCATAAACTCACTACATGCGTTCCCTCATAAGATTTACAGAAATTCCTTGACAAAAAATAATATGTATACTATACTAACATTATGAGGGAACAAGAGGTGTTAGCTATTTTACCGGAGACAGTCCGTCCGGCTTTCTCTTCGATGACTAGCTTGGTAAAATATCTGTCGCCGTATGCGCTGAGCGCCGCGACCCAATACCCAATACCCAATACCCAATACCCAATACCCAATACCCAATACCCAATACCCAATACCCAATACCCAATACCCAATACCCAATACCCAATACCCAATACCCAATACCCAAATTATTATTTAAGT